>CANRZQ010000102.1 GCA_947644475.1 uncultured Muribaculaceae bacterium | reverse complement strand
AAGACGAATTTGCCATTTTCCCACTTGCTGCTGCAAAGTTAGAGTTTACTCGACGTTTGATTCTTGACTATCGGGAATTCTCGCAAAATTCACATTGAATTAAAAAAGGAAGGTGTTTTTTAATTAATCGGCTAAGATTATGAAAATAAAGGTTCTGGTTACATTTTTATTTGCTTTATCATGCTGTGTTTACGCAAGCGCAAGAGGAGTGTTGCCGTTGATTTATAGCACAGGGGAGCATATTGCAAAAGTTGCAAATCTCCCTATGGATGACCAATACACAATAGAATATAATGGTATACGTTATCATGTGGATCTGGGAATCAAGCATGACCAATTATCTATATTCTGGGTTCCGCTGTTTAATTATGGCTCCGAAAAATACGTCATGTTTACCGACGAAAAAATAGGAGAATACGATGGTATATGTCAGGAATTGTCGAGAGCGGAGATTGAATATCTGCAGGACACAATAGGAGGAATTCCCTCAGAACCACAGTTGCCGTTTTGGGATGCATGGGGCGGAAAACTGTTGGTATTATTGATAATAGTAGGGTTATTTTTCATTGGCAGATTAAGAGAGTCGGATGAAGATTTTTCTGAACAAGTCAAGGAATCCACTGTATGATTACATAGAATAAAAATGTGCTCTATACATGAAATGTGAATGACAAAGAAGTTCCGTCTTATTATTTCATGTTGTTTCCCGACGGAGGCTCAAACTCCACCACCGATCCCGCCACCATGAAATAGGCAATAGATCAATACCTTTGCAAATCTGCTGCGGTTCTCTTCTGAGAGCCGCAGTTTTTTGTCTGCCCCGCAAAATAAATATCTTATAATTCCGTTATATACTCATAGTGGTAAAACGGATTTCGTCATATTTATATATGGTGGCGGGGCTTATTATGGCCTTGTCGCTTTCGGGTTGCAACGCCCAGAAGAAGAATACCGCCGCCGCCCGGCAGTACACGGCTTTTATCACGCGATATAATATCCACTATAACGGCGACACTCATTACAAGGAGACTCTCGCCGCCATGGAGCGCAGTTATGAGGATGACTATTCGCAACTCGTGCTCATGCATCCTATCGAGGCCAAGAGCAATGACAAGGCTCCGCAGCCGTCGGGCGATTTCACCCGCAGCATCGAGAAAGCCCAGAAAGCCATACAGATTCGTTCCATAAAGAAGAAGCCTCGCCGCAAGCCCGGCAAGGGCAATGATCCTGAGTACAAGGCGTGGCTCAAACGCGACGAATATAATCCTTTTCTTCACAATTCGTGGATGATGATGGGCCGGAGCCAGTATTTCAACGGCGATTTCCTTGGCGCGGCATCTACATTTTTCTATGTCTCGAAGCATTTCACATGGCTTCCGGCTACGGTGACAGAGGCCAAACTCTGGCAGGCCCGCTCTTATGTGTCGCTCGACTGGCTGTATGAGGCCGAACTTATCCTCACCCGTATAAAGCAGGACCAGCTGTCGTCGTCGGCGCTCCGCACGCTCTATGCCTTTACCTATGCCGACTATTATATAAAGTCGAAGGAATATGAAAAAGCCGTGCCTTTGCTTTTGGATGCCATAAAAGGTGCGTCCGGGGCGCAAAAGACCCGGCTGCGCTTCCTGCTCGGACAAGTGTATTCTCTTATCGGCGAGAAGGAGAAAGCCTACAAGGCATTTGCCGACGCCGGCGGCGCGTCATCGGCGTCTTATCGGACTAAATTCAACGCCCGCATAAAGCAGAGCGAGGTGTTTTCAGGCTCCGATATCGAAAAGGAGGTGAAGGCCCTGCGCCGCATGACCAAATATGACCGCAACAAGGACTATCTCGACCAGGTGTATTATGCCATCGGCAATCTCTACCTGTCGAGGGGCGACACCGCGCATGCCATTGAGAACTATATCCTTGCCGCGGAAAAGTCGACACGCTCGGGAATCGACAAGGCCATCTCGCAGATTACCCTTGGTAAAATTTATTACGCAAGGCGCGACTATGAGAAGGCTCAGCCGTGCTTTGCCGAGGCTGTGCCCCTGCTTCCCGAAACCTATCCCGACTATGCGTTGCTCAAACGCCGCTCGGATGTGCTCGACGAACTCGCCGTCTATTCTCAGAATGTAAACCTGCAAGACTCGCTGCTGCGCCTGTCGGAGATGCCCGAGGACGAACTCACGAAGGTTATCGACAAGATAATCAAAGACCTCAAAGAAAAAGAAAAGAAGGAGGCCGATGAGGCACGCCGCGAGGAATTTCTTGCCCAGCAGCAGGCTCAGGGCAATCAGTTGCAGGACAACAATAACCGCGAGTTCTCGATAAATACCGACAACTCATGGTACTTCTACAATACGACGACACGCAATTCCGGAAAAACCGAGTTCCAGAAACGCTGGGGCTCGCGTAAACTCGAGGATGACTGGCGCCGCCGCAACAAGTCAACGTTCAATACCGCCGACTTCGATGCCGATACCGAAGAGTCGGCCGACGATGCCGCCGAAACAGCCGACGGTGCCGCTTCCGATGAAGAAAAAACCGAAGACGCAAAGGCCGCGGAGGCTGCTTCCGACCCCCATAATCCCGAATATTACCTCGCCCAGATTCCATTCACCCCCGAGGAAAAGGCGCAGGCCAACGAGATAATTCAGGAAGGCCTCTACAACATGGGTGTGATTCTGAAAGACAAACTCGAGGATTTTCCTGCCGCCTCCGCCGAATTCGACCGCCTGTTGAAAGACTACCCCGACAATGTATATCGTCTCGATGTATATTATAATATGTATCTTATGGCGATGCGCCAAGGCCGCCGGGCCGATGCCGAGGTGTGGCGCGGGCTCATCCTCTCTGATTTCCCCGACTCGAAATACGGCCTGGCCATGCGCGACCCCAACTACATCGAGAACCTCAAGCAGATGGACACGCGCCAGCAGCAACTTTACGACCGGACATGGCAGGCTTATCTTGACAACCGCAATGCCGAGGTGCATGCCGCCTACGAGCAGATGATGGAGCAATACCCGCTTTCGAAGATAATGCCTAAGTTCATGTTCCTCGATGCCCTCGCCTATGTCACAGAGAAGCAGCCCGAAAAATTCAACGCTGTGCTCCGTGACCTGCTCGACCGATATCCGTCGACCGACATCACCCCCATAGCATCGGCGTGGCTCAAAGGCATGGCGCAGGGCCGTCAACTCCAAAGTCCGGAATCGGGCACAAATCTCCGCGGCATGCTCTGGGACATCCGCCTTGGCAACGACTCCACGGCCACCGCAGAAGGAGATGTGAATTTCACCCTCAACGACGACGACCCGCAGCTGCTTGTGCTCGTGTATCCCACCGACAAGGTGTCGGCAAACGAACTGCTCTATCATGTGGCGCGTCACAATTTCCGCTCTTTTGTGGTAAAAGACTTCGACCTCGAACCAATGAACTTTGGCCGCCTCGGAATGCTTGTGATAAAAGGCTTTGACAATAAGCGCGAACTCAACCATTACCGTTCGGTAATGGCCGCATCCGCCGATTTCAAATTGCCCCCCGGCGTAAACCCCATAGCAATATCGGCGGAGAACTTCGACACGCTCCTGCGCGAAGGCCGCACGTTCGACGACTATTTCCGCTTTCTCCAGGAACAAAACTATATCGACGCTCAGGACGAAATACTCCGTCCCGAAGAGATAGAGACGCTTCCCGAGGCCGAAGAAGCCGAGGCCGGGCGCGAAATGCCAAACGACCAACAGCAAGTGCCCGATTCTCTTACGCCAAGCGAGCAACAGCAAACGCCCGACTTGCCCACTCCCGCACTTCCCGACTCCCCGGCTCCCGCACTTCCCAACTCCCCCACTCCCGCACTTCCCAACTCTCCTGCCTACGAGCCGGGCAGCGAAGGCGACGACCCCCTTCTCGAATAATCAGCCATAACCAAAAATAACATTTACTTACAATGCGAAAATTATCATTGCTCATTCTTTCCGCTGCTATCGCCGTGTGTGCGTCTTGTGGACGCAAGACAGTGGAAATTTCACCGCTCGCCGCCGAAATTGAATATATGGGGAGGGTAGTAAAAGACTCGGACAATGTCCGGTTCAATTATCCCGGCGTGACATCCATCGTCAATTTTGAAGGTGAACGCCTCGCAATGAAGGCTAACCCCGGAGCCGGAAAATTCATGGTCGAAATCGACGGAGGCGCCCCCCGGAAGGTGGTATTTTCGGAAGCAGATTCCGTGATTGTGATTGCCGACAGCCTCGCTCCGTCGCGTTCTCACCGGGCACGCATCACATATGCGATCGAAGGCTACGAGAAGCATCCGCAGTGGCGTGGATTCACTATCGAAGGCCCCGGCGCGCGCATCTTGCCGGCCGGCCGTCCGGCAGGTCCCAAGATTATGTTTATAGGCAACAGCATAACTTGCGGCTACGGAACAGAGACCACCGACCCATACGAGCATTTCAGCTACGACAACGAAAACCATACGCTCACCTACGCATACCTTGCCGCGCGCGACCTCGACGCCGACTTCCATGTCGTGGCCCGCTCGGGAATCGGCATCTACCGCAACTATGCCGGCCCGCGCACGGGTAGCGACTGGGGCACGATGCCGCTCGAATTCGACAATGCCCTGATCTACGACCCGTCGACCCGGTGGGACCACTCATCGTTCACACCCGACATAATCTGCATCAACCTCGGCACCAACGACACATCGCTCGGCGACTACGACATTGCCCTCTATGAGGAGGCCATGCGCACATTCCACGCCCGCCTGCGCTCGCTCTATCCCGATGCCGCCATCGTGCTTCTCAGCGGATGTATGCTCAGCCCCGAGGTGCTTGCCGACATCCGTCCGGCATTTGCCCGGATAGCATCAGGCGATGCCAACACCTATTGCCTCAATTTCCTCCCGCACATGGACTATCTCGGCTACGGCGCCGACATGCACCCTTCCGCTGCCCAGCACCGTATAATGGGCGCCCAGTTGTCCAACTTCCTGCGCTCCCTCCCTGCCGCTTCCCGCCGCTGAATTTGCGACAAAAAATACACTTGCCGTGCCGTGCAAATCATTGCGCGACACGGCGAAAAATTTAATTACGGAAAAATTTCCGAAATTATTTGTAATAGAAAAAAAGAATGATTATCTTTGCAATGTGGTGGTAAATACGTTTCCAGGCAGAAAATATTCCATGAAAATCTAAGCCGCCGCTCCAATCTTAGTTGCAGGTACTAATCGTTTCGCTTTTTTCTATCTATGTTGCCTTTTCTTATTTTGCTTTTCGTGGTGGGTTATCTCGGCATAGCCCTCGAGCATCCCATTAAAATCGACAAGTCGGCCACGGCCTTGCTCCTTGGCATGCTCATGTGGGTGGCCTATGCTCTTGCGTCTGTATCAATAATCCCGGCTGTAAATCCGGCCGCACTCGCCGCTTATGTCGACGACGCGGGTCTTGCCGCCGCGTCGCTTCATGAGCAATGCTTGCAGTATATCCTCAATGTCGACATTGTGGAGCATCTTGGCGATATTACCCAGACGCTTTTCTTCCTTATCGGCGCCATGACGATAGTAGAACTTATCGACGTGCACGAGGGATTCACCGTGCTCACCGACCATATCACCACCCGGCGCAAGCGCACGCTCCTCATGGTGATATGCGGAGTCACATTCATACTCTCGGCTGTGCTCGACAATCTCACCACCACCATCGTGATGCTCATGCTTCTGCGCAAACTGGTGTTCCGTCGCTCGGAACGCTGGCTATTTGCGGGCATGATAATCATAGCGGCAAACACCGGCGGCGCATGGTCGCCAATCGGCGATGTCACCACAATCATGCTGTGGGTGAAAGGCAACGTCACCACCCAGGCCCTTATCAGTTTTGTGCTCGTGCCCTCGCTTGTGGCCCTTATTGTGCCGATGCTGTTTGTGTTGCCCAAACTCAAAGGCGACCTCCCGCCCATGCAGAAACAGGACCCGAACAAGCCTTCGCTCACCACTCTTAACGAGCGCAAACTCATACTCATCCTCGGCGTGGCCGGGCTTCTCTTTGTGCCCCTGTTCAAGAGCGTGACCCATCTTCCTCCGTTTGTCGGCATCTTGCTGTCGCTCGGCGTGCTTTGGGTATTCACTGAAATATTCTACAACCGCAAGAAACTCGAGCAGTCGAAAGAGCATCGCCTCTCGCGTGTGATCAAACGCATCGACATGTCCACAATCCTCTTCTTTTTCGGCATCCTTATGGCCGTGGCCGTGCTCCAAAGCACCGGTATTCTTGCCACTGCTGCCGGATGGCTCGACTACAAGGTCCACAATGTCTATATCATCAGTTCGCTTCTTGGCGTGATGTCGTCGATAGTCGACAATGTCCCCCTCGTTGCCGCCGCCATGGGCATGTATCCCATCGAGCCTGCCACAGCCACCGGCTATGCCGCCAACTTTGTTGTCGACGGCACATTCTGGGAATTCCTGTCGTATTGCGCCGGAGTCGGCGGCTCGATTCTCATCATCGGCTCCGCCGCCGGAGTCATAGCCATGGGCATCGAGAAAATCCCCTTCGGTTGGTATTTGCGCAAATTCAGCCTCATAGCCTTCCTTGGCTATGCTGCCGGCGCTATTGTCTACGTTATAGAGAGCGTATTCCTGAAATCCTACATCATGTAAATCAACCCGGCAGGAACACTCTGTGTAGGAACACAATCCGGAGGATTGTGTTCCTACACCTTTGGCAATTGCAGATTGTATTTGAGGGATGCTATGCGCAGGCCGATTACCATTATGGCGCACGAAATCTGTTGCCAGGCGGCTTCTGCGCCGGCTTCCATCATAAGCCAGTAGACGAGTCCGCCGGCAAGGCAGGCCGTGGCATATATGTCTTTCTGAAAGATGATAGGCTCATCGTTGATGAGGATGTCGCGGATAACGCCGCCGAAAGCACCGGTGATTACGCCCATTGCTGTCGCCACCCACATCGGATATCCCGCTGCCAGGGTCTTCTGGATGCCTATCACGCAGAAAAGAGCCAGGCCGATTGAGTCGAAGACGAAAAGGATGCGGTCGCGGCTCACAAGCAGGCTGCGAAACACAATCACAGTGGCAAGCGAAATGCCCGTAACCACGAGATACCATGATGTCTGCATCCAGAACACAGGTATGTCGAGCAGCAAATCGCGCAGTGTGCCGCCGCCAATGGCCGTGACAAGACCTACTGTGTAGGCTCCGAACCAGTCGAAGCCTTTTGTGGCGGCCAGGCGTATGCCCGAGATGGCGAATGCCACCGTGCCGAGCACTTCTATCACAAAAAGAAATGTTTCTTCCATTTAGTCGGGGAGTTGGGAAGTTGGGGAGTGTTCGAGTATTCGAGTATTCGAGTATTTGTTATTTGAACAAGCCGTTTATGTCGTCGGTGGTGATTATGCTCAGCACAATGTGGCCGTCGGGGGTGTAGGCCGGGTCGGGAATGGCAAGCAGGTCGGCTATGATGCTGTCCATTTCCTTGGCCGAGAGCGGCGTGCCGCGTTTTATCGCCGCCGACCGTGCCATCGACAGTGCTATGCTCTGCCACTGGCTTTCTCCGGGATTGTCGGCCGAGGTCTGGTCGGTCATCGCGCTTATTATGTCGAGGAACGCCTCGCCGGGATTGGCATTTTCGATAATTGCGGGCACAGCGTTGATAGCCCATGTGCCCGAGCCGAGAGGGCTGATGTCGAAGCCCATCGGAGCGAGCATCCCGGCCACCGATTGGGCCACCACCTCGCGCACCGGGTCGAGGTCGACTGTCTCGGGAAATATCAGCCGTTGTGATGCAATCTCGCCACCGCGTATCATCGACAGGTATCGCTCGTACAGAATGCGCACATGGGCGCGGTGCTGGTCGATAATCATAAGCCCCGATTTCGACGGGGTGACGATATACCGTTCTTTCAGTTGCATTGTGGACACAGAGGCCGCCGGGGTGTCGGCAGATGAGCCGGAAACGAGGCTGTTGAGGCGCGAGGGAATTTCAACGGCGCCTATCGCCACGGCCTGCGGCTCCGTGATTTCGATGGAGGCAGGAGCCTCCTCGTCGGGCGACGACGGGGCGGGGCTGCGTCGGAAGCGGTCGTAGAGCACATCCCAGTCGGTGGGTATTGCGCGCCCTTGGCGGCGGGCCTCGTCAAAGGGGTTGTATGCCGGGTCGCCGCCCTCGTCGGGTATCTCGGCCGGCGCAACGGTCTTGCCGGCCGTGAACACCGGTATGTCGGGGGCGTCGTCGCGGTCGAAGTCGATGGCCGCTCCGGCATTGAATCGCCCGAGCGATTCGCGCACGGCAGCCGACAGAATCTGCCATATAGGCTGCTCATTCTCAAATTTCACCTCGAACTTCTGCGGATGGATGTTTACGTCTATTGCCTGTGGGTCGACGGTGAAATTCAGGAAATAATTCGGCTGGGCGTCGGCGGCGATAAGTTCGGAATAGCATTGCATCACGGCCTTATGGAAATAGGGGTGGCGCATATGCCGGCCATTTACAAAGAAAAACTGCAAGGCTCCGCGGCGGCGTGCGTTTTGCGGCAGGGAGACAAACCCTGATATTTTTGCAAGCGACGTGTCCACGTCCACCGGGATGAGCTGGTGCACGAGATTCTTGCCGAAAAGTTCGCCGATGCGCTGTTTGAGCGAGCCGGGCATTAATTGATGGAGCGTTACCTCGTTGGATGTGAGCGTAAACGCTATGTCGCAGTTGACAAGGGCCAGGCGTTCGAACTCGTGCACGATATGGCTCAGTTCCACCGGGTCTTTTTTGAGGAAACGCCGGCGCACCGGCTGCTTGAAGAAAAGATTCTTCACCTTTATGTTTGTGCCCGGCACACATGCCTCGGGTTGCTGCGACACAACCTCCGATGCTGCCAGCACGATGCGTGTGCCCATCGGGTCGTCGCGCCGCATCGTGCGCATGTCCACCTCGGCCACAGCCACGATAGACGGAAGAGCCTCGCCGCGAAATCCCATCGTGGAGAGGGAAAAGAGGTCGT
>CANRZQ010000101.1 GCA_947644475.1 uncultured Muribaculaceae bacterium | reverse complement strand
AAATAAAAACATACCGTTAACCACAATATATGCAATCCGATTCATCATGGCTTATGCTGCATGAATCGGATTGCTTTTTTACTAATTATGATACGACTGAACTGTTTTCTTGAAATCGCCGACAGCACGCTCCGCCAAAAAGCCATAGATGCCGCTGTCGAACTCGTCGAACTCTCGCTCCACGACCCCGGATGCGTTACCTACGAAGCCTTCTCAAGCCTCACCGCCGACAACCACATCGAAATCGTAGAGACATGGCAGGACGAGCCATCCCTCCAAGCCCATATGGCCGCGCCCCACTTCCGCCGCCTCGTCCCCATCCTCGAAGAGTGCGGCACCCTCACCCTCGAGAAATTCACCTTCTGACATGCAGTAGGAACGCGAGCCTCCGGCTTGCGAAAAAAACGGCTGCCCATCCCGGCAGCCGTTTCTTTTAACTTTAATTAAGCGGCGCAGGAGGAACCTTTGCGGCGAGGGAGTGTTTTATAGATACCTATGTGAGAAATCACTGATGAATCTACAAATCAACCCAATATAAACAAAAGATTATGGACAAAGAAAAAAAGTCCTACTTCTTCAACGTGATTGAAGCAAAGGACGGTAAAATGGCCGAAGTGATGGATTTCAACTTCGGCGGACATCATGACCTCGCCGCCATGGCAGAGCGCGTGCGCGCTGCCGGCGTATTCGAAAAAGACAAGCACGCCAAGGAATTCGTAGTTGCAATGCGACTCCTCCACCACGTGCTCAAAAAGAACCCCGACCTTGAACTCTTTGCCGAGTTCGCGCCCCAGTTCAAGGCCTTCAAGGACAAAGTCCGCGCCCAATTCGGCTGCGGCTGCTCCTGCAACAAATAGGCTCTCCGCTCACAAACAGTATAATCCCCCTCACAGACTTGGATTCGTGAGGGGGTTTATAGTGTTCCATGATATTTCCTCTTGGAACAGAGAGGGCTTTCTGTTTCGTTTTTCGGAGAATCAGCGGATGAGGATTTTTTGGCCGCCGACGATGTAGAGGCCGGGGGCGAGGCCGGCAGTGGCGTCGGCACGGGCTACGCGGTGCCTGACGAGGGCGCCGGTGAGGGTGTGGACGTCGACGAGGGTGTCTTCGCCGGAGGGCAGGCCGGTGGTGATGTCGCCGATGCCCGACTGTCCTTCGCTGTCGATGCTCCACGCACGCAGGCTCTTGACTTGTGTGGCTCCGCCGGTGGAGAAGGCTTCGAGGCCGTCGGCACTGTCGCCCGAGGGGAAGACGCGAATCGACGATGCGTATTTGTCGTTGATGAAGATGTCGATGATGGAGCGGTCGATATATAGATGTATCTTCATTGTCTCGCCCTTGCCGGGGGTGACGGGGATGCGGGTGGTGTAGACGCCGTTGAACACGTTGTTGTCGTTTTCGATGCGTGTAAGTTTGCTGAAATCGACGGTGAGCGTTCCGGCCGAGGGGGTGTAGGTAAGAGTAGCGCAATCGGCGCCGTTTTTAAAGAAGGAGAAGCCGAACGGAGCGTCGCCTATAACAAACTCACCCAGTATCTCGGCCATGCGTTGCGGCGCGGAGCCAAGCGATACTGAGCCGTTGAGCGAGGATTCGCCTTGCGTGAACAATGCGTCGGAGCGCAGGGCGTCGACGCCTTCCCAAGGCTTCTGCACGAGACGGCCTTTTTCATCGAGACTCCATTCGCGCGGCAGCGAATAGGTATGTGCCCATCCATGCTGATAGTTAATGAACGAATCGAGTTTGTCGGGAACGATGCCCATGGCCACGGTCTTTCCGTCGGCCTGCATAATCGAGGGCGAGAGCAGTCCGTAGCCGTCTTTTGCGAAGCCGGGGAGTTCGATATTATCGGGCCATGCCGTAGAGGAGAATGTTCCGTCGGCGTTGATGGAGCCGGTCCAGTACATTGCCTTCACGCCTGTGCTGAGGCCGAGGGGCGTGACTGTAAAGAACCATTTGTCGCCCATTTTCGTGATGTTCGGCATTTCCCAGAACGAGCCTTGCGAGGCTACGGAGTTGGCAGAATAGAATATCTTGCCGTCGTTGCTCCACGTGCGGTTTGAGGGATTGTATTTGTGGAGGGTACATGCGCCCTTTCCATCCTTGGATGTGCCGACTATGATGTAGGCGTCGTCGCCGTTGCGGAAGAAATAGGGGTCGCGGAAATCGTCGCTGAGTCCCGAGGGGCGGCCATTGATAATGGGCTGTGAGGGCTTGGACCACGCGAGGAGGTCGTTGTCGAGAGGCGAGGCCTGCCCGATCATGGCTCGGGCATAGTCAACGCCGGTGTATATCAAGTTGGGCTTTCCGCCGGTGACAACATCGTCGACGGCCACGCATCCGCTCCAGCATCCTTTAAGGTCGTACCATTGGTCGCTGCCGATAGCGATGGGCATTTCCTCCCAGCGGCACAGGTCCTCGCTGACGAGGTGTCCCCATTGCAGACGCGACATATAGGGGCCGTTGGCATTTTTCTGAAAGAAGACGTGATATTTGCCGTCGTATTTCACAAGGCCGTGTGTCTCATTGGTCCAGTTGCGCGAGGGCATGGCGTGGAATCCGGGACGCAGCAGGTCGGCAGCCAACTCGGCAGACACCACATTGAGTTCCGGCTCGTTCTCGGCAGTCCAGCCCTGGATTGTGGCCACGGGCAGAGCCTCGTCGTAGATTTCGATTTCGTCGATTATGCCGTTTATGGTGTTGGTGATGAACATGCCCATCTTACGGTCGGTGCGGTCCTTGCCGATCATAAACTTGCCGTCAGCGACTACGCCACGGCAATTCGACGAGCCGAGCAATTCACCGTTATTGTAAAAATAGACCTTGGAGCCGTCGGCCACGGCCACAAGATTGTTCCATTGATAGAGAGGCAGAGTCGACGGGGCGTTCACTTCCATAGGCCATCCGCCGGAAAAGAATTTGAACGAGTATTTGCCGACACGGCTTACAAAGAAGCCAAATCCGGTCTTGGCATCGGGATCGTAGTTGCCGGCGATACAAGTCTGCTCGGTCTCGTTCTGCACGTCGTGCTCGATAATGGGCCATGTCTCCATGGCGCACCACAGAGAGAAGGTGAATGTCGAGAGCGTGCCGAGGCTGATATCAGCCTCCACGTAATTGGAATATCCGTCGAGGCGCAGACCGTTGCCCTTTGCCCCGGGAATGGCTTCGGCCACATTGGCGGCCTTAACCTCAAATTTCTTTCCGGATACAGTTTCGGAAACTTGTCCGTACTTCACTTCCATGGGCATGCTGAATCTCACGCCGCCCCAAGCCGGGAGCGAGGCGATACACAGAGCCGGAAGCAATATGCGATTTATATATTTCATAGTGTTCAGCAATTGTTTTTATCAGATATATAACGAAATGGCCATTTTCTTATTGTGTCGAGAAACGAGGCTCCGGCATGGAGGCTATAAGCCATGGCCGGAGCCTCGCGCTGAACACAATAATTCTTACTTACTTAACCTTTTTACTTAATTATTTTTTTCACGACAGAGCCGCGGCGTTCGATATAGATTGCACCGGCAGCGGGTTCGGCCACACGGATGCCTTGCAGATTGTAGTAGACAGGTGCTGCGTCGGCGTCGGTAACGGCGCTTTCGATGCCGGTGGTGTTCAGAGCCAGATAATTGATGGCGTTGGATGTCAGGTTCTGGATGTTGGAATGGTAGCCGTTGCCGCCGTTACGCGGAGCCCATTCGTAAGCGGCGAGACCGATGGTGATTACGCGGCCTTTGAATTCGGAGGTAGGCTCGAATTCGATGATGCCCGCGCCGCAGAAGTCGCCGACATGGCCCCATGTGCCGAGGCACACGCAATCATAGGCTTTTTCAAATTCCGTGATACAAGCCGGTGTAGCGTTGCCTTCGCCAAAACCGAGGTCGGCGGGAATCCAGAAGCAGTTGTGGTCCTCGCGCCACATGGCAGTGGCAGGGTCGCCTGTGCCGAGAAGGGCAACGGTGGGCAGGTTGTTGAAATCGTTGATGGTCTCGAGTCCGGCATAGATGGAATGGGTGCTTCGGTCGATCTGCTCGCCGCAAGCAACGCCGTAGACATTCTGCACTGTCCATGTGTCGAAGCCGTCGCCACCCTCGCCGGAAGTGAACGAGTTCACTTCCTTGTCGATGCGGCCGATAGCCGTGGCAAGTTGTGTGGCATGCTTGGTGAGCAGGAGATTGCCGCCGGCCTTGACATAGTCCTTGATATGGGCTACGAAAGCGGCGTTGTTGAACGGCGCGGGCAGGTTGGCCGAGCCGGCCGCGATGCCGCAGCGGTCGATATGAATCCAGAGGGCCTCGGCTTTGTCGGGAGTGAGGCCCTCGATATCGTCGGCTGTTACGGCCACGGCAGCATTATCGTTATTGAGGAGCCACTGGGCGGCTTCGCGTTCCTGGTTGTTGGCTACGGCACCTACGCTTGCGCCGTCGATATACACGGCCACTTTCTTGCCGTCGATTGATGCTGCCGAGAGAGTGGAGGCGGCCATGAGCGCCGCTGCCGCGATGAGTAAATTTTTTTTCATTTTTTCTTATGTTAAATAATGATTATAAGGGAAAGCCCCTGCGACAATCCTGCGATGCCGCAGGGGCTTGGTTTATTATCCGTTAATATTTGAGGTAAGAGAGAATGTTGGCGGTGAGTTTCTCGATGTTGGCCTGATAGGGGTTGGTGCCCGAGTTCTGGTTCCATTCGTAAGCGGCAAAGCCGTTTGCGATGCATCGTCCGCGGTTGGTGTCGCCATTGAATTCTACAAGTCCTGCCACGCAATGGTCGCGTACGTGACCCCAGGTAGCGAGCACGAGGGAGTTGGTCGTAACCTCGAAGTTCTTTATCACGTCGATCTGGTTGCCGCGTCCGTAGACGTTGCAGTCCCAAAGGCAGTTGTGGTCCTCACGCAGACCCGGGCCGATGAGCGGCAGGCTGGGATAGGCAAAGTCGTTGACCACCTGGAAGGTGAGGCCTTCGTAGACAGCGTGGCCGGTGCGGTCGTAGAAACCTTGATCAGAGCCTTCCTGGAAATCCCATCCGAGGTAGGGATTGATTGTCCAAATGTCGGTGCCGCTGCCGCCGGTGCCGCTGGCAAATACTTCAGGCGCCATGTTTTCGGGCACTATTCCAAGGGGCACGGTGAGTTGTGTGGCCATGACAGAGAGGTAGAGGCTGCCGCCGTGTTCGTAATATTGACGAAGGGCTTCGATTGTGGCATCGTTGGAAATCTCCTCGGGAAGGTTCTTCCAGCCGAGAGGGGTGCCTATGCGGTCGATATGTACCCAAAGCACAGGGTAGATGTCGGTGTCGATGTCGGCGAGTTCCGAGACAGGGATGAAATCGGCGTTAGACTGAGTGGAGAACCACTGTGCGGCGGCACGTTCGTCATCGTCGGGAAGCGCGGAGACAGAGGCGGCAGTCAAGAGATAGCCGACCTTGGGCTCGATATAGGGAATCTCTGCCTTGACAGAAACACCTTCGGAAACATAGTATTCATTATATACCACGCATACGGTGTAGGTGTGCTCCATCTCCATAGGCTGGCCTTTGAGGACATAGGATGTAGGCTGACCCTCGACTACAGTGGCAGATGCAACATCGCCGTTGCGGTAGATGCGGACTCCGGTGATGCCGTCTTCGGCGGGAAGGGTCCAGCCGAGAGTGACGGTGCGGCCGCTCACGTCGGCAGAGAGGCCTGTTATTTCGGGAAGATCAACTTTGGGCAATTCCACATTTACAGAAACGCCTTCCGACACATAGCCGCCTTCATAGCGAATCTTCACCGTGTAGACATAGTCCTCGCCCATGGGCTGGCCTATTACCGTGTATTCAGTAACGTTGGGGTCGAGTTCCACGGCTTCGGCAAAGTCGCCGTTGGTGATGAGGTCGACACCTTCGATGCCGTCGACAGCGGGAAGATTCCAGGAGAGATTCACCACAAAGCCGTCGATTGTGGCTTTAAGGTCGGATGCCTTGCGGAGTTCGGGCACCTCGGGCATGCCTTTGGGGTCGAAATCGGAGCAGGCCGTGAACATTCCGCCGACAATGGCGAGGATGAAAGCGATGCTCAGTATATTGATTTTTTTCATTTGAGAGAATAATTTTAAGCGTTATTATTTGTAAAGGTCGCCTGCGTTGTCAACTTGGTTGACGGGGATGGGGAAATAGATTTCGTCTTTGGAAAGGTTGGCGCCTTCGTAGTAGGGGCGGATCTTGCCTTCCGACTTATAGTAGGCGTTGACTACCTCGACAACATTGCCCCAGCGCACGAGGTCGAACCAGCGGTGGCCTTCCATGGCGAGTTCGAGGCGGCGTTCCATGCGCACGGCCTTGCGGGCATATTCCTGATTCCAGCCTGTGGCGGGATATTCGCTCACGCTGTAATTGGCAATCATCGGGTTGCAGTCGACGGGAGCGTAGGTGGCGTCGACCGAGCGGCCGGCCTTGCGGCGGATGTCGTTGATAAGGCCGCGAGCCTCTTCAAGGCTTTTGTTCTGCTCGATAAGGGCCTCGGCTTTCATGAGCATCACGTCGGCGTAGCGGATGAGGATGCAGTTGAGCGAGGATGCGCCCCAGGGCACGATACCGGGCTTAACGAACGGAGATTCGGGAGCGGGATAAGGCTTTTTGCCGGAATATTCGCTGTACAGGTCGAGGTTGCGGCACCATTTCTCGTTGTATTCGTATCCGCGCCAGGGCATGCCGATGCGGCCGAGAGTAAAGTCGAGACGGGGGTCGACATTGCCGGCGAAGTCGGCTTTGTCGATGCTCTTGCCGTCGGTGGCTCCGTCGAGGTAGGGCAGGCCGTAGGCGTCGGTACGGAAAGCGTCGACAAGATTCTGCGATGCGAGGTAGAAGTCGTCGCCGGTGCCGTAGAGGTTGCCTTCGGAGTAGGTGCAGTTGAGGCAGTTGTTAAAATTGAACTGGTCGGGGGAGTTTGCCGATGAGAACTGCACGGCGAGCACTGATTCGTACTGGTTGTTCATCTCGGGCTTGGAGATGTCGAGGAAGTTGGGATAGAGTTCGTATTGCTTTGAGTCGATTACGTATCCGGCATATGTCTCAGCCTCGGCCCAGTCGGAGGTAAAGAGGTCGACACGGGCGAGAAGGGCAGCGGCCACATACTTGTTGAAACGGCCAACCTGCTCCTGTGTCTTGGGAAGAGCGTCGTAACTGTCGCGCAGGTCCTGCTTGATGAATCCCACAATCTGGTCGCGTGTGTATTCGTCGGCACGGCATTCGCTGGGGTTGGTCACAGTCTCGTCGAAGTAAGGGAATTTGGCGAAGATACGGAACATATCGAAATAGTAATATGCACGGAGAGTCTTCATCTCGGCCACATAAGCGGCTTTGGTGTCGTCGGAAATCGACGATGAGGCCTTGATGGCGCGGATGGCTGTGTTGCAGCGGCTGATGGAATAGTAGTTGTTGCGCCATTTGAAGTTGGCCACGTCGTTGTCGCTTTGCACGTTGCCCACTTCGAGCTGGTGCATGTATCCTTCCATGGATATTTCGCCGCCGCCTTTGAGGGCATCGTCGGAACGGACGTCGAACACCCAGTTGTTGATCGGGCCGGCGAACGATTCGTTATTTCCGAAGTAGTGGCACAGGAGAGTGGCATAGGCGGCCGTCATGAGGTCGGTGGCCTCTTCGTCGCCGATCTGCTCGTCGGTGAATACGCCCTGGGGCTTGGTGTCGAGCATATCGTCGCAGGAAGTCGAGGCCATTCCTGCGGAAATGATTGCTGCGGCAATGAATATATTTTTGAAAAGTTTCATTATGCTTGTCTTTTACGGGTTAGAATTGAAGGTTCAGGCCAAGAGTGAAAGTGCGGGGACGGGGGTATGCGCCGTTGTCGATGCGCGCGCCGTATTCGCCGGGGAGGAGTTCGGGGTCGAGGCCGGTGTAGTCGGTGATTGTAAACACGTTCTCAACCTGGCCGTAGACGTCGAGATTCGAGGCTCCGATTTTGCCGATAAGGTTCTTGGGCAGGGAGTAGGACAGTTTGAGATATTTCATCTTCATGTACGAGCCGTTTTCAACATAGTAGGTGGAGAAGCGGCTTTCGTTGTTGTCGTCGGTGAGCGAGAGGGCCGGGATGTTGGTGTTGGTGTTGGAGGGAGTCCATGCGTTGAGGATTTCGGCGCCGCGGTTGGTGTTGCCAAGGCCGTAGTTCATCGACAGGAGCTGGCGTTTCATGTGGTTCTGGATGTCGAATCCGAAATCGCCGGCAAAGAACATATCGAGGGTGAAAGCCTTGTATTTGAAGGCGAGGTTGAGGCCGAGCGAGACGTCGGGGTTGGGGTCGCCGATGATGCAGCGGTCGTTGTCGTCGATCACGCCGTTGCCGTCGAGGTCGCGGTAGATGAGGCGACCGGGCGCGGCTCCGTTCTGCACGGCATGGTTGGCCACTTCGGCTGCATTCTGGAAGATGCCGTCGCAAACATATCCGAAATACACGCCCATGGGCTGGCCGGGGATGAGACGCTGGTCGCCGCCGATGAATTTCTGGCGGGAGTTGAGGGTGACGAGTTTGTTCTTATACTGGGAGATGTTGAACGAGCCATTCCATGAGAAGTCGCCGTACTGCGGGCTGATGTAGCTGAGAGTCACTTCCCAGCCGGTGTTCTTCATGTCGCCGGTGTTGAGCCACATGGCGGCGTTCTCACCTGCCACGTCGAGAGCCGGGGGAATGGTGAGCATGTCTTTTGTTTTCTTGATATAGTAGTCGCCGCTGAGGTTGAGCGCTCCGCCGAGGAACTGGAGGTCGATACCGATATTATTTTGCGTGGTGGTTTCCCATTTGAGGTCGGGGTTGCCTGTGCTGGCCAGGGTGATGCCCGATGTGGTGGAGGAATTTGTTCCGCTTATGTCGTAAGCACCGTTGCCGGTGTTGAAGATATATGTGGAATATGCGGGATAGAGCGCGGGAATGTTGGCGTTACCGTTCTGGCCCCATGAGTAGCGGATTTTCAGGTCGGTGAGGATTTCGTTCTTGGGGAAGAATTCTTC
>CANRZQ010000100.1 GCA_947644475.1 uncultured Muribaculaceae bacterium | reverse complement strand
GCATTCGACGTGCGCACCATCGCCACCGAAGAACTCGAAGTGATGCTCGGCGACGGCCTCGAACCCTCCGACATGACATTCACCATCCGCGAGCCCGAGACCATCCCCGACACCGACTACTCTTGGAAAAAGGTGGAAACCACTTTCTTCAGCCCTGCAAGCGGCAACATGCACATCGGATTCCATGCCATGACCGCCTCGCCCGACGACGCTCTCGCCCTCTACATCGACAACGTAAACCTTGAAAAGACCGGCAACTCCGGCATCAAGGACAGCGCGATAGCCCCCGCAGCCACCATCGCCGCCGACGCATCAGGCATCCGCGCCCTTGCCGACACCACAGTGGAAGTATTCACCGCCGACGGCTGCAAGATCACATCTGCCACACTCCGCGCCAGCGACACCCTCGCCCTCCCCGCCGGACTCTACATCGCCGTTGCATCCGACGGCACATCCGTAAAGACAATCATCAGATAATACACATCCCTGCCCCATCCAACGCCGCCAAAGCCATTCGATGAGCCTTTGGCGGCGTTTTTTCATATCCAATTAATTCAACCGCGCCGCAACTTTTGGCAGAGGTCGCTTGTTAACAAATTACATTCAATTATTTATTATATGGCAACCTCCGACAATCAAAGCGCTCAACAATTAGAGCAAGAACTCCGTCCACAATCCCGCTCGGAGAAAGTGGTAAAATCGATATGCCGCGGCATAGTGCTTGTGCTATCGCTGCTGCTAATTGTGTACATATCATACGACACGTTCATGAACATACCGTTCCTGAGCAACCACAAGTACATGACATTCCAGTTCTGGGTGTGCGTGGCCTTCCTGCTCGACTTCTTCATCGAGTTTGCATACGCGCGCAATAAGAAAGACTACCTCAAACGCCGCTGGTTTTTCTTCTTCATCTCCATACCCTATCTCAACCTGGTGAACACGTTCAACATCACCGTGCCGTCCGATATCCTTTTCCTCCTGCGGTTCATCCCGCTGGTTCGAGGCGCCTACTCGCTCTCGATGGTCATCGGATATATCTCCACCAACCGCGCGGCATCGTTGATGGCACAATACACGGCAATACTCGCCGCCCTCGTCTACTGCCTGGCTCTGATATTCTACTACGAGGAATACGGCCTCAACCCCGATGTGAAATCATTCTGGGACGCCCTCTACTGGTCGGCCATGAACATGACCACCGTAGGCTGCTACTTCTCGGCCGTCACCGCCACCGGCAAAGTTATCTCCGTAATCCTCCCAATCGGGGGCATGCTCATGCTGCCGCTGTTCACCGCCATGGTCACGAGCATGGTCCAGAACTACGACGCCCGTCAGAAAAAACTCAACCGCGAACTCGCCCTCATCCGCGCCGAGGAACGCTCCAAACAGCAATCCGGCACCCAATCCACCTCCGACCCCACCGACCAAAACTAACCCCCTATCCCCTTAGAAACAATCATGTTCGGACTGATTTTTGAACATGATTGTTTTTTATTACATTTTTTGATTGTTATATTTGCCAATTAAAATAATATATAGTATATTTGCGCCATAATTTATAAAAGTGGCGGCAACACTTAAAATACGGCATCAAAAATCATGAATGACATTCACGATTTTCTTAGAATACCAACCGAATCTTCCGCACAAATAATAAACGACAAGGAGGTCGAGGTTACGACTCGCGATGGCGAAGTTTTCACTGTTTTTTGTCATTGCGGCTCTCTTCTTAACAAGGATACCCGTAATTTCGAACTGCATTGGCTTGAACTTTTGTTCGACAAGAATTATTCCCTTGATAAAGAACAAATGATTCAGTCCATATGGCGAGAAACTCTGCAATTTGGCATTGGCAATGTGGCTGGAATCAGCGCAGGCACCCGACATTCCGATCGGGTTAGGATCGGCGCACGCATCCGAGAAATCCGCGAATCAAGAAATTTGGATGCAAAAGACTTGGCAAAACTTGCCGGTATTGATGCAGCCAATCTCAGCCGAATAGAAAATGGAAAATATTCTGTTGGATTTGATATCCTTGCAAAAATCGCCATCGCATTCGGAAAAAAGATTGATTTTATAGACCTTTAATCTTCTCTATATGAAAAACAGAATACGAATGGAACAGCATTTCGCTGTTTCTGAGGATGGCATATTGACTCATATCAAAACCGCCCATGATAGTCCCGAAGATTTTTATTGCCCTCACTGCCATTGCCGGATGATGAAAAAATGTGGCGATATAAGATCCTGGCATTTTGCTCATGATTTCCACAACGCAACTGAGAACCAAAAAAATTGCACAAACGAGACATATCTGCATGGATACGCAAAACTTCGGATAAAACAATGGTTCGATGAAGCGGAATCGATAATTCTCTACTTCACTGAATCTGCAATCTGCCAACACTACAACGATTGCAAATTAAAACCATCAACCGAAGATTGTAAAATAACTTCATTTTACACAATCGATTTAAAAAAAGTATTTACCTCATGCGAAATTGAACAAACAGTGAATGTTGGAAATGATAAATTCCGTGCGGACTTACTTCTCTCTGGTTCAGACAAGGTTAAGCAACTACTTATTGAAATTTATGTGACACATGAGTGTTCTGAAAGGAAAAAGGAATCCGACCTTCCGATAATTGAATTTTATATTACATCGGAAGAAGATGTAGAATATATCATTTCACAAGATATAATAGAATGTGAGAATGTCAGATTCTTTGGAATAAATATTACTGATAAAGACAAAGCATCCAAAATCAAACCAAAATTTGATAAAATTCAAAAGTTTATACTTCATCCAACCGGCAAAAGCATAACCATCCCACATAATTGTCAAGACCTATTTAAGCGCAAAGGGTTATTTGAGGTTATATTTGACCATCCTACATCTACTAATATCAAAGGTGATGATTTGTTCATATATGGTTTATCCTTGGCACGAGAATACGGCTTCGATTCAAAAAACTGCTGCATCTGCAAACACTCTACTCGTAAAGATCGTAAAAATTTTTGCACCAAAAGAGATTCGTTCTCACGTGGCTCAGACGCTTTGACTTGTAGCAGTTTCCAATTTAAAGAAAGCTTATATCTACCCCCGTCAATCTCCATTTCAGACGTTTGGAAAAAGCAAACTTAGCGTAAACGCTTCGTGACACCGCGTTCTGCTAAGAATTGTAGAGTGATTTCTGACAATATTCCACGGTTTTTCTACTGAGGCGCGCGTATATTCTTCTCTACATCCTCATCACCTTTCATAAATATCTATCATTGGGGGGGGATCAAAATTGCAAACAGTAGGGACGTACGGCTCGTGCGTCCGGAAGTCCATGATGGTATTTAATTAATAATCAACCGTTCATCTGCGGACGCACGAGCCGTGCGTCCCTACGATATCGACATTAACTGCCTTTTTTAAAACACCCTCTTCCTAATGGGAAGCACTATCCTACCATACAAAACCTTATTTTGAAAGAATATTACGAAGAAAAAAATAAATAAACATGAAATTATATACGCACGAAGAAATGCTTGACCGTGTTGTCGGCAAAAAAGGGACTCCACGTCGTGATACAATGGAGGACGAATTGCACACATATCTAATAGGGGAAGCAATCAAGCAGGCCCGGATTAAGCAAGAACTCACACAGGAGGAACTGGGTGAAAGAATGGGCGTGCAGCGCGCCCAGGTGTCGCGCATCGAGAGCGGACGCAATCTCACGTTCGCCACCGTGGCAAGGGCATTCAAGGCTCTTGGCATACCTGCCGAACTGTCGGCGGGCGACATCAGGCTCGCCCTCTGGTAAAATGATAAGTCATTCTATTATAAACTCGCCCGGCGAAGATGCTCGCCGGGCGAGTTTTTTATTAAAAAACATTTAATGGGTGCGGGATATGAACCGATTGGGGCTATGGCTTGTTCTATAATTTGAAATGTCGAGAAAAAAATTTCCGGACAGTTATAATTTTAAAAAATATACGATATGCATCTCACCCCCAAAGAAGAAGATAAGCTCAAGCTGCTCACTCTCGGGCTTATCGCAGAGCGCCGACTCAACAAGGGCCTCAAGCTCAACTATCCCGAATCAGTGGCCTACATCACCTCGTGCGCGCTCGAAGGGGCACGCGAGGGCAAGACCGTGGAAGAAGTAATGCACGACGCAGCCAATGTGCTCACCAAGGAGCAGGTTATGGACGGCGTGGCCGACATGATCGGGCTTTTGCAGGTCGAGGCTGTGTTCACCGACGGCTCACGCCTTGTATCAATCCACCAACCTATCAAGTAACAACTCACTACAAACGACTAATTATCAACTACAATGGCTGACACATATACAACTCCTCAAGGGGTCTTTCAGGGGCAGCCCCCGATCGATTTCCCGAAAACGCCGGGCTACCAGCCCGCACAGCCTTGTCCTGTTGGCGGCGTAGTGCTTGCCGACGGCGACCTCGAATATAATGCCGACCGGCGCACAGCCACCTTGAAAGTGCGCAACTGCGGCGACCGTCCTATCCAGATTGGCTCGCACTTCCACTTCTTCGAAGTGAACCGCTATCTTGAATTCGACCGTGACGCGGCTTTCGGAATGCACCTCAACATCCCCGCCACCACGGCTATACGTTTCGAACCCGGCGAGGAAAAAGAAGTGGAACTGGTAGATTTCGCCGGCAAACGCCGCATTATCGGCTTCAACGGACTTGTCCAGGGATATGCCGGATACGAAGACACTCCTACCTACTACCCGCGCAAGATGCACGCTTTCCGCAAAATGGCGGAATACGGCTTCAAAAATATTTCAGAAGAAGAGGCCGACGCCGAATTTACCACGCCGGCGCCCAAACCGTCAACCCCTCAAAAGTAATCACCTATGGCAACCATATCAAGACAAGAAAACAACAACCTGTTCGGCCCGACCGTAGGCGATCGTATCCGACTGGGAAACACATCGCTTTACGTCCAGATTGAGAAGGACCTCCGCGTGCTGGGCGATGAAGTGGTATACGGCGGCGGCAAGACCATCCGCGACGGCATGGGCACGGCTAACACTATAACATGGGCAGCCGGCTCGCTCGACCTTGTGATAACAAATGTAACGATTCTCGACCCGGTGCTCGGCGTAGTGAAAGCCGACGTGGGCATACGCGACGGCAAGATTGTGGGCATCGGCAAGGCCGGCAACCCCAACATCATGAAGGGTGTGACCCCCACCCTGTGCACAGGCCCGTCGACCGATGCTATTTCCGGCGAGCACCTAATCCTCACCGCAGCCGGCATCGACGGTCACGTCCACTTTATCTCTCCGCAGCAGGCCTACCACAGCCTGAGCAACGGCATCACCACGCTCATCGGCGGCGGCATCGGCCCCACCGACGGCACCAACGGCACAACAATCACGCCGGGCGTATGGAATGTGCGCAAGATGTTCGAGGCCACCGAAGGCCTGCCTATCAACATGGGCTTCCTCGGAAAAGGCAACTCCTCTGTCGCCGAGACCCTTGAAGAACCGCTCGTAGCGGGCTGCATGGGCTTCAAGATTCACGAGGACTGGGGCTCGACCCCGCAGGCAATACGTGCCTGCATGGATGTGGCCGACCGCTACGACGTGCAGGTAGCTATCCACACCGACACCCTCAACGAAGGCGGATATGTCGAAGACACTATCGCTGCCCTCGACGGACGCACCATCCACACCTACCACACCGAAGGCGCCGGCGGCGGCCACGCTCCCGACTTGCTGAAAGTGGCTTCAATGGCCAACGTGCTTCCCTCATCAACCAACCCGACACTGCCCTTCGGCATCAACTCCGAGGCTGAACTCTTCGATATGATCATGGTGTGCCACAACCTCAACCCGAAGATACCTTCCGATGTGGCATTCGCAGAAAGCCGTGTGCGCCCCGAGACGCAAAGCGCCGAGAACATCCTCCACGACCTTGGCGTAATCTCGATGGTGTCGTCCGACTCTCAGGCCATGGGCCGCGTGGGCGAATCGTTCATGCGCACATTCCAGATGGCCTCATATATGAAAGACGTGCGCGGACGCCTCCCCGAGGATTCCGACCAGAACGACAACTTCCGCGTTCTCCGCTATCTCGCGCAAATCACACTCAACCCCGCCATCACCTACGGCATATCCGACATCCTCGGCTCTGTCGAGGTGGGCAAGATGGCCGACCTCGTGCTCTGGGAGCCCGCATTCTTCGGCACCAAGCCAAAGATGGTGATTAAGGGCGGCATGATCAACTGGGCCGAGATGGGCGACCCCAACGCCTCGCTGCCCACACCGCAGCCCGTGATGATGCGCCCGATGTTCGGCGCTTTCGGCAAGGCAATGCCTCGCACATGCGTGCGCTTCACCTGCCGCGCCGCCATGGACGCTGGCCTCAGCGACATAATCCGCACCGACAATATCCTCTACCCGGTACACGGCGTGCGCCAGCTCTCGAAAACCGACATGGTGCGCAACTCGGCAATGCCGCAGATCGAGGTCAACCCCGAGACATTCGACGTGTATGTCGACGGAACACTTGCCTACGTGCCGCCGGCCAAGGAATTGAGCCTCTCGCAACTCTACTGGTTCAGTTAAATTAATCAAATCGATTTAATTCGACTTAATCCGACCTAAATCGAGTTAATTCGAATTAAATCGATATTTTTTCGTTTCAACTTAAATTATTTATCAGCAGCCATGACTGTATTTAGTGAAATCTTAGGAAACATCAATACTCCCGAATGGACGAGAAAGACAGAAGGCTTCACTGTGGAGTCGATTATCCTCGACCAGTGGACCGCCCAGAAGAGCCGTTTTCTCGCCACAAGCGACCTCGGCGTAGAATACCCGATAGCACTGCGCCGGCAAAGCCAGATTGCCGACGGCGACATTGTGGCTTTCGACCCCGATGAGAAAAAAGTGGTTGTGCTCCGCCTGGGGCTTAATCCCGTGCTTGAAATCGACCTTGGCGAACTCGCCACGCTCTCGCCCGAGGAAATAATCCGCCACTCCGTAGAACTCGGCCACGCCATCGGCAACCAGCACTGGCCCGCCGTGGTGAAAGGCACAAAAGTGTTCGTGCCGCTCACCGTCGACAAGAAAGTGATGATGTCGGTGATGGAAACCCACGACATACCCCACATTTATTACAACTTCCACGAGGCATCCGAGGTAATCCCCTACATGGCCCCGCAGGAAATCCGCAGGCTTTTCGGAGGCGCATCTCACCAGTCGCACTCTCACGTCCACTAACTTCATAACTTCCCAACTCCCACACTTCCCAACACCCCCGCCATGAACGCCCTGATGCACATATTGCAGATGACCGACTCGACATTCCCGGTCGGCACATTCTCTTTCTCCAATGGCCTGGAAACAGCCTCGCACATGGGAATAGTCCACGATGCCGGCACACTCGAGCAGTACACGCGCTCGGTGGCACGCCAAGGGGCGTATTCCGACGGTGTGGCCGCCCTGATAGCGCACCGTGCGGCAATGGCGCGCGACTACGACGCAATCGTCGAGATCGACCGCCGCCTCATGCTCTTCAAGATGAACGACGAGGCACGGATGATGCTGCGCCGCATGGGCAAGAAACTCGCCGAACTCGGAGAGAAACTTTTCCCCGGCGAGGAACTTTTCGAGCGATGGCTCGCCGACATCAATTCGGGCGCAACCCCCGGCGCCTACCCCACGGCACAGGGCATATCGTTCGCCCTGGCCGGAGCCGACGAGGAGCAACTCTTCGCCTCGCACCAGTACGGAGTAATCAACATGGTGCTCTCGGCCGCGCTGCGCTGCGTGCGGGTGTCGCACTACGATACCCAGGTCATCCTCCAGCGTCTTTGCTCCGAAGTGCCCGAGATCTACGAGCGTGCGCGCACCATGCGCTTCGAGGACATGAACTGCTTCGTGCCCGAAATGGACATCTTCGCGTCGCTCCACGAAAAAGGCGCAATGCGCATGTTCATGAATTGACCGGCCGGCAAAACGCCCCGTGCCCCGTGCTTCAACACGGGGCCAAACTTCCCAACTCCCCAACTCCCCAACTTCCCAACTATTTATTTATATGTCTACTTGCAGAATCGGCATCGGAGGCCCCGTAGGCTCCGGCAAAACAGCATTAATAGAAGCCATCACTCCCAAACTCATGGAAAAAGGGATGAATGTGCTCATCATCACCAACGACATCGTAACAACAGAAGACGCCAAGCATGTGCGCAAGACCCTCAAAGGCATCCTTCTGGAAGACCGCATTATCGGCGTGGAGACCGGCGCATGCCCACACACGGCAGTACGCGAGGACCCGTCGATGAACATCGCCGCAGTCGAGGAAATGGAATCGAAGTTTCCCGACGCCGACGTAGTGCTCATTGAATCGGGCGGCGACAACCTCACCCTTACATTCAGCCCCGCGCTTGTCGACTTTTTCATCTACGTGATCGACGTGGCCGCCGGCGACAAGATTCCCCGCAAGGACGGCCCCGGCATCTCGCAGAGCGACATCCTGGTGATAAACAAGACCGACCTGGCTCCTTACGTCAACGCCTCGCTCGAGGTGATGGACCACGACTCGCGCCTGATGCGCCCCGGCAAGCCATTCGTGTTCACCAACTCTATGAAGGGCGACGGCATCGACGAACTTGTCGACCTCATCTTCAAGATGGCTCTTTTCGATAAATTGTAATCAACCCGCACATACACAACTCCCGCTATGGAACGATACTATTCCGATTCGCCACGCGTCGACTTTGACTCGATGCCTGAAATGGCTCCGTACCTGAGCCAGCCTGACGCCATGTATGTGGGCTGCCCCGGCAAGCATGGCTATCTTAACCTCGGCTTTGTGCTCGACGCCGACGGCAAGTCGATATTGCGCGAACTCGACCGGCGCGCGCCGCTGATAGTGCAGCAGGAGTTGTATTTCGACGAGGAGATGCCGGGCATGCCATGCGTCTACATCCTCTCGTCGGGCGGCCCCAATGTCGACGGCGACCGATATGTGCAAAATTTCAGCGTAGGCCCCGGGGCC
>CANRZQ010000099.1 GCA_947644475.1 uncultured Muribaculaceae bacterium | reverse complement strand
CTACGGCTGTTCCTCACTTGCAGACGTAAAATTGCCGTCGACCCTTACACAGATTGGCTCGGGCACGTTCGTCGACTGCACCTCACTGGTCGAAATCACCGTGCCCGAAAACGTGACCGAACTCGGCGAGGAAGCCTTCAACGGATGTACGTCGCTTGCCACAGTGCATCTGCCCGAGACTTTGACTGTCATCGGCCCGTCGGCCTTCGAGGAATGTTCAGCTCTGAAAAACATTAATTTCCCGGCCGACCTTTCCGAAGTGAATTCCTACGCTTTTGCCGAATCCGGTCTTGAAAACATCGACATGAGCACCATTGCCGACGAGGTATATTTCGGCTTCAACGTGTTCGACAGCAACAAAATGCTCAAATCTGCCATCCTTCCGGCAAATCTCACCGGCGGCAACACCCTTTTTGTCTACTGCTCCGCACTCGAAAGCATCACTGTCCCCGAAACCTGGACGGAAGTGCCCGCGAAAATGTGCCAGTACTGCACCTCGCTTAAATCGCTTGACCTTGGCAATGTAGAGACAATCAAGAATACGGCTTTCTTCGATTGCACGTCGCTTGCCGACATCACTTGGAGCGATGCCCTCACAACAATTGACTGGAACGTATTCTACGGCTGCAACTCAATCACAGAACTTAATCTCCCTGCCGCCCTGCAAACCGTCGACGACTATTCGTTCAGCGGAATGTCGGCGCTGCGCACTGTCAAGATCGGCAAAGAAGCATTGTCGTTTGGCGAAAGTTGCTTTGCCGACTGTCCCGCGCTCGAAGCCGTGTATTGCGAGGCAGTGACTCCTCCGGCTCTTGGCTCGGCCGCTTTCGCAAACTCCAATCAGGCCGCTGCCACGCTTTATGTTCCGGCAGAATCCAAAACGGCCTATGGCGAGGCATCGCAATGGAAAAACTTCGCACAGATTGCCGACCTCAACAGCGGCATCGCCGATATTGAAAACGGCTCTTTCACTGTGTCTGCCGACAAAGTTGAGTTTGGACAGAGCGTTGACCGTGCAGACCTTATCACTACCTCCGGCCAAATTGTCCGCACCGCCGCCGATGCCTCCGAGATTTCCTTGACGAATCTTCAACCCGGAATATATATTGTACGCGCCGCCGGCGCTTCCACCGCCATCGTCATACGATAAGCCTTGGAGGCAACGTCATAAAAAAAAATCTGCGAAATTGAATTTCGCAGATTTTTTTTATGACATTTCAATGCCCGGTTATCAGTCGGCAAGGCAAGCGTCGAGGGCTTCCTCAATGGCGTGGCGGTCGAGATTCTGCCCGATTATGACGATTTTGCACATGCGGTCGCCGTAAGTCTCGTCCCAGTCGCGGCGTATCGAGGGGTCTTGCTGCATGAAAATTTCAAGTTCTTCCTTAGGAGCCGTAGCATACCAATATCCTGCCTCGCGGATATTTTTTTGGCGTCCTGCGGTCTCGAACAGCAGCGACATGGCCAGATTATGGCTGAAATAGCATATGCCTTTGGCCCGGATGATATTCGACGGCCATTTTTTGTCGAGGAAATAGTCGAATTTATTCAAATCGAACGGCTTCCGACGGAAATATACCATGGTTTGCACGCCATACTCCTCGGCCTCGCCATGGTCGTGGTCATGGTCATGATGATGGTGGTGGTGATGGTCATGGTCGTGATCATGATGGTGATGATGGTCGTGGTCATCTTCGTCATGGTCGTCGTGGCCTTCGAGATGCTGCACCCATGCTGCGGAAGTGGCCACAGCCTCGAAGTCGAACTCTCCGGTGTTGAGGAGGCGAGAAAGCGGCACATCGCAATAGTCGCAGTCGATGATGCGGGCCTTGGGTTGCAGGGCACGTATCACGGCTCGGATGCGCTCGGCTTCCTCGGCCGTCACTTCCGAGACTTTGTTGAGGAGGATAGTATTGCAGAACTCGATTTGCTCTATGATAAGATTCTCGATATCGTCCTCGGCGATGTCGCGCACAGAAAGGGCGGCTCCGCAGCCAAACTCGTCGCGCAGGCGAAGGGCATCGACCACCGTCACTATCGAGTCGAGCACGGGCAGCCCCGCAGGATTCTCTCCTGCCATCTGCGGGATAGCGCAAATGGTCTGCGCAATCGGCGCAGGCTCGCATATTCCGCTGGCCTCGATTACGATATAGTCGAACCGGCCGGAATTCACCAAATCCATCAATTGCTTCACGAGGTCCATTTTTAAAGTGCAGCAGATGCATCCGTTTTGAAGAGCGACAAGGTCGTCGGCACCCTCGGAGCCTACCACCCCGCCCTTCTGTATGAGCGATGCGTCGATGTTGACCTCTCCCAGGTCGTTGACAATGACTGCGAAACGTATGCCATGGCTGCCATTGAGAATATGGTTGAGCAGTGTGGTCTTGCCGCTTCCGAGATACCCGGTGAGCAGCAGCACAGGAATTTGTTTTGTCTTCATTATTATATGTTTTAACCGGACAAAATTACAAATTATTTCTATTTTTTCAAACAAATATATTTACCGCTAAATCGTGTATATCAATCCTACACCAAGGATTATTATATCTTTAAGCGGGATTTTATCGCTCATTATTTTTTGCCGGATGTATAACTCGCATGTCGATATTTCATAATAAAATGATATTTGACGCCCCAGTTGCCTGCGACTGTACGGTATGTTGAGGGAGAAACGCTGCCCCACGCCTATCTGCGCCCTTATTTTCGAAGAAAAGCCATAATAGCCTTTGGGATAACGGTCGGGCTCGCTGGTCCAGAAATCGCCGTGCAAGATTGAACTCAGCCCGAAGGTTACGCAGAGCGGCCGCACTTCGAGCGGCGTGCGGCCCACTCCGATACGCCACGGCAGATAATTTTCCTTTATGGCGAATACCCAATAGGGGCGGTCGTTATATTTTCGTGGAATGAATCCAAGGTTTACCGTTGTCTCCCAATTGTCCGATTTTCCGTAGGCCCAGCCGGTGCCAAAAGAAAACATGCCTGTGCCGCCGGCATACTGAACGACCGTGATGTCGGGGATAAGCCTGCGCCATACATTCTCGCGCGCCTGCAACCGGCGCTCATATTTGTCATTTGGAATGCTGTCGGGTTGCTGCGATGCTACGATATGAGGCATCAGGATAAGGCACGGCAGTATCAACGCCATTATACGACGCTTAAAATTCGACACACTCAACATCATATCCGTCTTCCGTTACTGTAACAATAAAGTATTCTCGCTTACCAATATTGGCGCATTGATAAAACAGGATTCCCTCCCCGTCGATATCGGTTACGGCCGTGCTGTGGTTATGCCCGTTGAGGCAGAAACCATATTTGCGCGTACCGTCGGCTTTTACGGGGTCGCCCTCACCCATGCCCGGAAACTGCTTCAAATAGTAGATAAACGGCTTGGCAACATTGTTGTTGAACTGGCGGTCGTAGGGCTGCGAGTGCATTACAACCACCGTGTGTGTCACGGCTCCGGGCGTCTGCTTGTTGAGCCGCCTCACCTCTTGCGCATCGGCATCGATAAAATTAAGGTCGGGCACCGGATTGGAGTAGTCGTATTCCAGCGCGTTGGTATTAAGACACAGGAAGTGGATTCCGGCGACATTGAATGAATAATTCTTTAATCCGAATATATATTCATAGGCATTTTCTTCGCTTCCCTGACAATCGTGATTGCCAATGACGGCAAAATACGGAATATTGTAGGCATCCATTATATCTCGGCACCAGACAAACTCTTTCGGCAACCCGAAATCGGATATGTCGCCGCCATGAACGATGAAATCGATATCGGCGCGCCCGCTTATGTCGCGCATGGCAGCGTCAAGTTCGTTGTAGGAGCCTTGCGTGTCGGTGATGAACGCGAATTTCACAGGCAGCGACCTCAGTTCGGCCTGGATTCTTTTTACATTATTCTCATTGATATTCCCGGGCCCGTCGATATCGGCGGCATATGGATGATATTCGAAATTTTGGCACGAAAAGAGGAAACCCGACAGAAAGAGAGCAATGGCTGATTGATATTTCTGCATATAATATTTTACTGTTTGATGCAAAATTAACCAATTTAGGCCGGCATGCTGTGTTCATTTTGGCCAAAAAATTATCCATTTTTGCGCCTACTGTCCAAAAAGAACAAAATATGCGCAAAAATGGATATATAGTGGGAATAAAATCCGGAGGATTGTGTTCCTAATTCAAAAGCGATGAATAGCGGTCGGGGTCGGTGATGATGCCGAGTGCCTCGATAAATACCGGGTTGAGCATATTGGTCGACCTCACATAGGTGCCGTTTTCGTATATATCGCGGGCGATAAGGCCCCGAATCACTGCTTTTATTATCGGCATAGAGCGGTCGAGCTGCTCCTGATTCGGCTCTACACCATCTTTCTCGCCAACGGCCACGAGGGCGGAAATCATTTCCGGCGACACGGCAAATCCGCCGTCGGGGGCAAAGAAAGCATCCTCGGTAGGATAGCGGCTGAGCAAGTCAGCGCGGTTATGGTCGCAGAAGTCGAAGGTGTATTTCTGGATTGCTCCTTTGGCCACAAGGTCGCGGTAGTATTTGGAATTGTAGGTGGTGTCGACAGGCACGAAAACGTCGGGCATGATTCCGCCGCCGCCATAAACAGTACGGCCCGAGCGAAGGGTCTTGTATGGATGCGACTTGTCGAGGTGGATGGAGTCGATGCTCATCAACTCTCCGCTCTCATAGCGGTTGAGCATGTCGAGGTAATATTCCTCGCCCTTGCCTTTTTCGTAGTGTTTCTGGATAGAGCGGCCGGTGGGAGTGTAATAGCGTGAGATGGTAAGACGTATCATAGAGCCGTCGGGGAACGGGAACGGACGCTGGACGAGCCCTTTGCCAAATGTGCGACGGCCTACGACTACACCACGGTCGTTATCCTGCAATGCACCGGAAAGGATTTCCGAGGCCGAGGCCGAATATTGGTCGACCATGACCACAACGGGACCGTCGAAGAGCGGACGCCGGTTTTCGGCGTTGAAATATTGCGGATCTGTGCGGCGGCCTTTGGTGAATACCACGGGGGAGCCGTTGGCAAGCAGTTGCGATGCTATCTCCACGGCAGGCTGCATGTAGCCGCCGCCATTGCCTTCAAGGTCGAGGATAAGTTTCTGCATGCCGAGTTTCTTTAACTTCACGATAGCCTCGGCCACTTCCTTTCCCGATTCCTCGGCAAAGCGCGACAGCGAGATGTATCCCACCTCGGGGGTCACCATGTATGCGGCATCGACGCTGTGGATGGGTATCTCGTCGCGGGTGACGACAAAGTCGATGAGTTCGTCGGAGGCGCCGCGTTTCACTTTCAGGCGCACTTTCGAGCCTTTCTCGCCGCGCAGGGTTTTGAGGATTGCAGAATTGGGCAGTTTGCGTCCGGCGATAATCGAGTCGTCGGCCGAAATGATACGGTCGCCCGGCAGGATGCCCACACGCTGTGAGGGTCCGCCAGAGATTGTCTGCACGACGCACACCGTGTCGGTAGACATATTGAACTGTATGCCTATGCCGGAAAATTTACCGTTGAGAGGCTCTGTAAGTTCGGCTGTCTCCTGCTTGTTGGAATATGACGAGTGAGGGTCGAGCGTTTTCAGCATGGCAATGATGCCCTCGTCGACAATAGAGTCGGCATTGACATCCTCGACATAGAAATTTTCTATCACGGCTTCGGCATAACGCAATTTCTGGTCGGGAGTGAACTGCTGAGGCATCTGTGCGCCGGCAAAAACGGCAGCGCCGGCAATGAGGGAAATTATTGAGGTTCGTTTCATTTCAAAATAGTTGATGATTCTGCAACAAATATTGCGCAGATTTTGTTCAGACATATCACCCTTCTTAGGGAAGATATGGCGTGACGTCGACATCGTGGCGGATCAGCTCGCGCACCATCGACGACGACACATAGGCCAGTTCGGGCTTGGCCATAAGCAACACGGTGTCGATGCCGGAGAGGCGACGGTTGATGTCGGCAAGGTCGCGCTCATATTCAAAGTCCTTGACAGAACGCACGCCGCGCAACAGGACATTGCAGTGGAACTGTTTGGCAGCCTCAACTGTCAGTCCGGCCCAGAGCTGAACACTCACGCGGGGCTCATTGGCATACAGGGCGCCTATTTCTATGGCCCGCAGGGGAGCGTCGACGTCGGGTTTCTCAATGTTTATGCCAAGGCATATTACTACTCGGCCAAACATCTCCACCCCACGGCTCACAATGTCGGCATGGCCGATGGTAAAGGGGTTGAATGTGCCGGGAAAAAGCGCGCCACGCGCATTAGAGGATTGTTCAGGATATTTCTGTGTCATCTTCTACTACAAGGTTATCAATAATGAAATTCTGACGCTCCATAGTGTTTTTGCCCATGTAGAATTCGAGCAGGGATGCCACATGGTCCTCTTTACGGAGCGTGACGCGGTCGAGACGTATGTCGGGACCGATAAACCCGGCGAACTCGTCGGGAGAAATCTCTCCAAGACCTTTGAATCGGGTGATCTCGGCATCGTCGCCAAAATGGGCAAGCGCGGCCACGCGCTCCTGCTCGTTGTAGCAGTAGCGCACGTCTTCCTTCTCGCCTTTTTTCTTCTTTTTGCTCTGAGCCTTGCGCGAGCGCACACGGAAGAGCGGGGTCTGGAGGACGTAGACGTGGCCCTGCTTAATGAGGTCGGGGAAGAATTGCAGGAAGAACGTGAGCAGAAGCAGGCGGATGTGCATGCCGTCGACATCGGCATCGGTAGCGATTATCACCTTATTATATCGCAACCCGTCGAGGCCGTCTTCGAGGTTGAGCGCGGCTTGCAGGAGGTTGAACTCGTCGTTGCGGTAAAGGATTTCCTTTGTGAGGGCGTAACTGTTCTTTGGCTTGCCTCGGAGCGAGAACACGGCCTGGGTCTTGACGTTGCGTATCTTGGTGATGGAGCCGGCGGCCGAGTCGCCCTCGGTGATGAATATCGATGATGCCTCGCGGGCTTCCTCGTCGCCTTTCACATCATTGAAATGCACGATGCAGTCGAGCAGTTTGCGGTTGTGAAGGCTTACCTTTTTGGCTTTCTCGCGGGCAAGTTTCGTAATGCCCGACATGGCCTTGCGCTCTTTCTCGCTTTGCAGGATTTTCTCGCGCATCACGTCGGCCACCTCGAGATTGCGGTGCAGGTAATTGTCGAGTTCGTGCTTGAGGAAATCGCCCACAAAACGCGCCACGGTGGGGCCGTCGGGACCCACGTCGCGTGAGCCGAGTTTTGTCTTTGTCTGCGACTCAAACACGGGCTCCTGAACCTTTATGGCTATTGCCGCCACCATGCCGTTGCGGATGTCGGAGTATTCGAAATTCTTGTCGAAATATTCTTTTATCGTGCGCGACACCGACTCCTTAAAGGCTGCGAGGTGAGTTCCGCCCTGGGTGGTGTACTGGCCGTTGACAAAAGAATAGAATTCCTCTCCGTACTGCTTGGCATGCGTTATGGCCACTTCTATATCGTCGCCTTTGAGGTGGATGATGGGATAGAGCGGGTCCTTGTCCATATTCTCGTTCAGCAAGTCGAGCAATCCCTGACGCGAGGAATAGCGTTTGCCCTGGAACACGATTACGAGCCCGGTGTTGAGGAATGTATATTTTTTCAGCAGGCTTATCACGAAGTCGTCGCGGTAGACGAAGTTGACGAATATCTCCGGGTCGGGGAAGAACGACACTGTGGTGCCCGATGGCTCGTCGGTAGGCTCTACCGGCCCCTCGGCCACAAGTTCGCCACGCGAGAAGCGCACGGTCTTGGTCATGCCGTCGCGCGATGCAGTTATCTCAAACTCTGTGGACAGGGCGTTTACAGCCTTGATGCCCACGCCGTTGAGGCCTACGGATTTTTTAAAAGCCTTGTCGTCGAACTTTCCGGATGTGTTCATCATCGACGACGCCACCACAAGCGACCCCAGGGGGATGCCGCGTCCGAAGTCGCGCACGGTCACGCGGCCTTCGGCAGAGATGTCGACCACTATCTGCTTTCCGAAGCCCATGGCATACTCGTCGATCGAGTTGTCGATCACCTCTTTAAGCAGCACATATATGCCGTCGTCGCTGCTCGATCCGTCGCCGAGACGGCCGATATACATGCCCGGGCGCCGGCGGATATGCACATTCCAGTCAAGCGTGCGGATATTGCTTTCGTCATATGATGAATCGCCGGGCAGGGCCGACACCGGCGTGGTTGTTTCTTCTGTTATATCGTCCGACATGGTATATTTAATAATGTGTAATCTTAATGCAAAGTAACAAAAAAAATGGAAGAAATGCAAATTTAACCCCCATTTAGGGGCTAAATGTATCGAAAACGACGTTTTTCAACAAAAAAAATTGATAATTCGAAAATTATCATTTATATTTGCCAAAAATTATCCAATCATTCTAAAATTCATTTCCATGAACAAGACCGAACTCGTCAACGCCATTGCCGAAAAAGCACAGCTCAGCAAGGCCGACGCTAAAAAAGCCCTCGACGCTGCCATCGAAGCCATCGGCGAAGCACTTGAAAAAGATGACAAAGTAGCCCTTATCGGCTTCGGCACTTTCGCAGTAAGCGAGAAGCCCGCCCGCCAAGGCATCAACCCCCGCACCAAGGAAACAATCGAAATCGCAGCCCGCAAGGTTGTGAAATTCAAAGCCGGTGCAGAACTTGCTGCAAAGGTAAAATAAATTTCGACTTTTACACCGCAAAAGCCGCGACTCACACTCGTGGCTTTTTTTATTGCCCCTGCAAAAAAGATTTTGGATGTATCAAATAAATTGCTAAATTTGCAAAAAATATCGCCTCTCCCCTCTTCAACCGATACACTAAAATCCAACTTAAAGACTTTTTACAAAAATGGCCACATGGTTTGAATGCAAGGTGCGCTACGACAAATTACAGGAAAACACCGCCGCAGTAAAAAAAGTGACGGAATCGTTTTTAGTCGACGCATTGTCGTTTACCGAAGCAGAAGCCCGCATCATAGAGGAACGCACCCCGTTCATTTCAGGCGACTTTTCAGTATCCGCAGTAAAGCGCACGAAACTCGCCGAAATATTCTTCGATGAATCCGACGC
>CANRZQ010000098.1 GCA_947644475.1 uncultured Muribaculaceae bacterium | reverse complement strand
AGCCAATCTGTGTAAGGGTCGACGGCAATTTTACGTCTGCAAGTGAGGAACAGCGGTAGAAAACTGAATTATTAAGAACTGTCACCGATGCGGGGATATTGATAGACGTTAAAGCGTCGCAGCCGGAGAAGGCGGCATTGTCGAGAAGCGACAGCGTGTTAGGGAGTGTGGCGGAAGTAAGTGCGTAGCAGTCCATGAAGGCAAATTTGCCAATCGATGTCACTTTGTCGCCCACTACAATCGATGTTACGGTTTTGTTGCCATTGAACGCGTTGTTGTCTATGGCTGTCACGGCGGCGAGCGCCGGGTCAGAATTCATGTCGATGGCTGTCTCGGCGCCGGTCCATTTTACAAGAGTGGTGCCGTCGTCCGACAGCGTGTAGGAAGAGGCGGGATACTGTGCGACGGCGGCCAACGATGCGGAGAGCATCACGGCGGCGGCAGTCCATTTTGCAGGTGTAAAAATATTCATATATCGATTTAAAAAAATACCGGTGGTAAAAATGATGATTTTGGTCTCGGAGCAAAGATAGCAAACATATCTCATATGGCAAAATATATTACCAGGCAAAATAACTTGCTTGCGTTTTGGCCTTTCGCTTTTGTGCGCATTGCACATTTAGAAATGGCTCATCACGCAAAGAAAATGCTATCTTTGCAGATGTCAAGGCCTGCCACAGTCTGTTGTCTGTCAATAGAGGTGATTATGTATGAACCTTCAAAAATCTTTCAAATATAATTTGAAGATTACTAAAATATTTATTCGACTTGCGTGTCTATCATAATAGAGCAGCTCACAATAGTAATCATTAAAACTGAACAAAATGAAAAAAACAGTAAAAATACTCGTAGCCATACTTGTGTTCTTCGTGGCAATTCCTTTGCTTGCAGGCTTTGCAACTACCGCACTATGGAACCATATTCTTACATCAGCTTGCGGATTCTCTATAATCAATCTGTGGCAGGGTGTTGGAATTTTCATACTCGGACAGATTTTGTCCGGTGGCTTTATTTTGGGCTGTTTCTTTGCAGTCGGAAGCATCCATCATATAATGGGGCACCCAAGAGGCAAACTGAAACACCATTGGCACAATATGACCGATGAGGAACGCAAAGCGTTTATTGAACGACGTGCAACATTGGGATTCCGGCACAAACATCAAAAAGACGGAAATGCCGCAGAGTAATATTGAGAATATTGTCGTAAGGTATTCACCGCCACTTCTGAATTTCATCCGCTCTCAGGTGAAATCTCACGAAGATGCCAAGGATATTCTTCAAGATGTTTTCTATCGGCTTGCCCGCGTTAATGACGACAAAGAATATAAGATTGATAATGTCTCATCGTGGCTATTCCGCGTTGCTCACAACTTGGTAAGGAACTTCTGGCGCAAAAAGCGTGAATTATCGTTCTCATCCTTATCAGATGCCGAAGATGATATATGTGATGATATTGCACAAACTTTGGCTTGCCCAATTGATGAAGGTCCCGAAGCGGCATATTTCCGTAAATTGATATGGGAAGAATTGGATAATGCCCTTGCTGAACTCCCTTCGGAACAAAGTGAGATTTTTTGTCTCACTATGTTTGACGGTGTGCCTGTAAAAGATATTTCCTCAATAACCGGCGTTCCTGTTGCAACCTTGCTTTCTCGAAAACATTATGCAGTTAAACATCTGCGCAAGAGGTTCCAAGAACTGTATTATGCGCTGATAACAAAAGAATAAAAATTCACAATACATGCTTAGAACCATTTTTGTGTGGGCATTGATATGCACCACAGCACCTTTCGTGTGCGCACAAATAACCATTCCGGATGAAGAGAATGAAACTGACTCTATTGACATCATTCTTAATGAAGTCACAGTAACTGCAAAAAGTACAATTACAAAAACTGACCGCAAAGTAATATTTCCTCCTAAAAGCAAGGTTAATGCTTCAACTTCCGGTCTGGATCTTTTGCAGAAACTTGTTTTACCGGGCATATCCGTCAACCAGTTGACGGGGAGCATAAATATAACTTCCGGCGGCATACTGAATTTGTATATTGATGGAATTCCTGCTACTGAAAGTCAAATCTCAGCCCTTGCTCCTGAAAATATTATCAAAATAGAATATCATGATAACCCGGGCGTCAAATATGGAAATGCTGATGCTGTGCTCGATTATATCACGAGAAAGAAAGATAATGGAGGCCGGCTGTCGCTTGAAAGCATGAATTGCATCGGAGATGGAAAGTTTGCAACAATTGATGAGTTCGCAACTCAGTTCTATAATGGAAAGTCAAGTTGGTCCGTCAATGCCGGATACATGCAAATGAAACGTAATAACTGGGTGAGAGATTACGACGAAATTTGGCATTATCCTGACCATGAGGTTTTACGAACTGAGAAAGGACTGCCAGTTAAGGTTGGCAATTCAATATTTAACAGTAATATTAACTATCAATATTCATATAATTGCACAAATCTGTTTAATGTCTGGTTCTCATTTAAGGTTGATGATGTGCCGAATAAAGAAGAGGGTGATAGGCACTCACTGCTTGCCACATCCAATAATGATGAAATTAGAGAAATATGGGAACATACATCCGAGAAGACTCTGCTGCCATCACTTGCACTACATTTCCGTCATATTTTTGAGAAAGCCGGGACTCTCAGTTTTAATCTTGAAGGATCATTGTTGAAATCAAAAAGTAATCACACTTATTCAGAAGAAATGGCTGGGACAAAGTTATGTGACATTTATTCAAATACTGATGGTGACAAGTATGGATTATTTGCTAATGGAATACATGAGATTACGTTGGGAAGAGGTATGCTGACATCAGGATTAAGACATTCTCAATCCCATACATCTAACCATTACATATTCGGCTCTCAATCTCCTGTCGTCACAACAAACATCAATCAATCTGAGACTTCAATATTTACGGAATACAATATTCGTGTTGCAAACTGGGGATTTGTTGGAGGAGTAACCGGCAGTCGTTTATCATCCTCTCAATTGGAAAATAAGTTGGTTAAATATACGATTCTTCCCAATATCAGTGTATCGTATAAACCCAATTCTGATTTGTTTTTCAGGTATAATCTGAAGATTGACCGCAAAATGCCGCCTTTATCGTCAACGAGCGATATAGCCCTGGAAATCCAGCCGGGACTGTTACGGCGCGGTAATCCCAACGTAAAATCTTTCTCTGCAATCAATCAACAATTTTCATTCTCCTACACTAATAAATATGTGAACATAAATCTCTCTTGCAACTATCTTGCAGAATCGAAACCGGTAATGAATAGCGTATTATATGAGAATGGTATCTTTGTGCAGACATTTGAAAACCAAAAGTATTTCCGCAAACTACAATCGGAAACTATGATTGCGGTTACTCCATGGCAAGATCACCTCACATTGTGGGTTGCGCCTGACTTTTCACGATATTTCAGCAGAGGTAAAAGTTATAACCTTGCTAAGAATATTTTTAGATTGCATTTCGGAGCAGATGCGACCTATAAACATTTCATTTTCACTGCCTGTACAATGTCCGGTCAAGACAATTATATGTATGGTGATGAAATGATTACCGAGAAACCTATGAATATGATTCTTGTAGGATACAGGGGGGCAAACTGGACGTTGCAGGCCGGAGTGTTCAATCTTATGAAAAACTATTGGATGAAAACAGAGAACTTCTCTCCACTGACTCCATTTACATCAAATGCCCATTGTGGGAAAAATACATATTTTGCTGTAAAATTTTCATTCAATTTGAATTATGGAAAACAGTGTGACAGACATGAAGATGTCCCTGCAAATACATCACATTTTGATATGGATTCCGGCATCATAAATGGATTAAAATAATTCTTGATTATACATTATGCAGAAAACTGTTTAAAGACAGATAAGTTGCGGCAGCCTTGACTTTTTATTCTGTCGGTGTAAAAATCCAAAGATTTTTATGTACTTTTGCATTATGACAGACGAATATTACATGACCATGGCTCTGGCTGAGGCCCGGCAGGCAGCCGACAGCGGAGAGATTCCCGTCGGGGCAGTCGTTGTGCTCGGCGGACGGGTGGTGGGCAAGGGCCACAATCTTACCCAGGCGCTGGGCGACGTTACGGCTCATGCCGAGATACAGGCAATCACCGCCGCGGCGTCTCTCACCGGCAGCAAGTATTTGCCCGATGCCACGCTATATGTCACGGTAGAGCCGTGCCTGATGTGTGCCGGAGCAATCGGCTGGGCGCAGATCGGACGTGTGGTCATTGGATGCGACGATGATAAGCGTGGCTACCGGACCTACATGTCGAAAAGTCCGTTTCATCCGCGCTGTCAGGTGGTGCGTGGTGTATGCGAGACGCAATCCCGCGCTCTTATGCAATCTTTTTTCAAACAGAAACGCAAATGAAATATTTCATAATAGCCGGCGAGGCTTCCGGCGACCTTCATGCGGCAGAACTTATACGCGAACTGAAAAAAGTCGATTCCGATGCCGGTTTCCGCTTCCTTGGGGGCGACCTCATGGCTGCCGAGGCGGGTGTTGGCCCGGTGATTCATTACCGCGACATGGCCTTCATGGGGTTCAGCGAGGTGCTGCGCAATCTTGGACGTATCCGCCGCAATTTCAAAACTGCCCGTGCGGCAATTAAAGAATATGCCCCCGACCGCCTTATATTGGTCGACTATCCGAGTTTCAACCTTAAAATGGCCGCCTTTGCAAAGAAACTGGGCATAAAGACGGTGTATTTCATCTCGCCGAAAGTATGGGCGTGGAAAAAATGGCGGGTGCGCACTATCCGCAAGGTTGTCGACCAAATGCTGTGCATATTCCCCTTTGAGGTGGATTTTTACCGCCGCTATGGGATGGAGGTGACTTATGTAGGCAATCCGTCGGTTGAGGAAGTGCGCAGGCATCTTGCCGAGGCTCCCGACTGGGCCTCGTTTGCCGCTGCCCACCGTCTGCGCCCTAACCGCCCGCTTCTTGTGCTCATGCCCGGGAGCCGTCTTGGCGAGATAAAAAACAATCTTCCGGTCATGGCCGAGACTGCCCGCCGCTTCCCGCAATATCAGGCCGTGGTGGCAGGCGCCCCCGGCGTCGATGCCGGATACTACGGACAATTCACACGGCTCCCGGTGCTTCACGGCGCTACATGGGCATTGCTCCGGCATGCCCGCGGCGCGCTCGTCACATCCGGCACCGCCACATTGGAAACTGCAATAGCCCGTGTGCCGCAGATTGCAATGTATCGTGCCAATGGTTCGCGCCTGTCGTATAATATAATGAAACGTCTTCTGAGCGTGCGTTTTGTCACGCTTCCCAACCTTATTGCCGATTCGGCAATAATACCCGAAATGCTCCTGCATCTATGTACCCCCGACGCCATATACCCCATGCTCGGCTCTATTCTCCCCGACGGAGAGTCGCGTGCCTCAATGCTTGACGCATACGACGCCATGCTCTCGCGCCTTGGCTCAACGTCTGCCGCCGCCAACGCCGCCTCTGCAATTTTCAAAGCGTAGGGACGCACGGCTCGTGCGTCCTATAATCATTGCCGGAGTATGGTTTGCCGGGATTTTTTCTTACCTTTGCAATGAAATTAATTATGGAAGCAGAATTGACGGAAAATAATGAATTGAAGGCACTTTTCCACACGTTTGGGTGTAAATTGAATTTTGCCGAGACCTCTACTGTGGCTCAGATGTTTGCCGGCCGTGGCGTGAGACGTGCCGAAAAAAATGAGAGGCCGGATATAATAGTGGTGAACTCGTGTTCGGTAACGGCTGAGGCCGACAAAAAATGCCGTCAGTTCATCCGGTCGCTTCACCGGCGCTATCCCGCAGTGCCGATACTTGTAACAGGCTGCTATGCCCAGTTGAAACCCGAGGAAGTGGCCGCTCTCGATGGCGTGCGTGTGGTGGCGGGAAGCAATCAGAAGTTGCATCTGGTGCAGTTTCTCGACCAATGGATGCATACCGGAGCGGCTGTGATGGAAGTGACGCCGACTCCCGAGATACGCTCTTTCTCGCCATCGTGCTCGCGGGGCGACCGTACGCGTTATTTCCTCAAAGTGCAGGACGGGTGCGACTATTGGTGTACATATTGCACGATTCCGCGTGCCCGTGGCCGAAGCCGCAGCGGCACAATCGGACAGATTGTCGACCAGGCCCGCGCCGTTGCCGCCGAAGGAGGCAAGGAAATTGTAATCACAGGCGTGAACATCGGCGATTTCGGAAAGGGACGCGACGATACGTTCTTCGACCTTATCCGTGCGCTCGACGGTGTCGACGGCATCGAGCGTTATCGCATCTCCTCGATAGAGCCTAACCTGCTCACCGACGAGATAATCGACTGGTGCGCCGGCTCGCGTGCATTCATGCCACATTTCCATATCCCGTTGCAATGCGGGTCGGATGAGGTGCTCAGGCTTATGCGCCGGCATTACGACACGGCTTTATTCCGGTCGAAGATTGAGCGTATAAGGGCTGTGATGCCCGATGCGTTTATAGGCGTCGACCTTATTGTGGGGGCGCGTGGCGAGACCGACGCTCTTTTTGCCGAGAGCGAGGAGTTTGTGCGCTCGCTCGACATCTCGCGTCTGCATGTGTTTCCTTACAGCGAGCGGCCTGGCACACGCGCTCTCGAAATAGGCCATGTGGTAAGCCAGCACGACAAGCATGTGCGCGACCGCAGGATGATAGCCGTGAGCGATGAGAAGTTGCTCGCTTTTTCCCGCCGCTTTGTCGGCGCGGTGCGCCCGGTGCTTGTGGAGCACGACGGAGCAGGATTCACCGACAATTACTTGCGTGTGCATCTGCCCGCAGATACCCCGGTGGAGGACAACACGATAGTGAATGTGCGGCTCGACTCTCTCGATGAGGCTACTCTCGAATTTAATGGAACAGTTATTCAGAAATGAAACGCGCAGGTGCTAAAATACTGGCGGCGCTGGTTGCGGCTGCCGCACGATTGCCGTGGCGCGTGCTCTATGGCGTGTCAACGGCCATATACTTTGTGCTCTGTCACGGCATTGGCTATCGGCGCAAGGTGGTGATGAAAAATCTTCGTGAGTCATTCCCTGAAAAGACAGAACGTGAAATCAAAGACATAGCCTGTAAGTTTTACCGCAATTTCGCCGATATGATTGTCGAGACGGTGAAACTTCTCCATGTGTCCGATGCTGAGATGCGCGCGCGCTTCACATTCGAAGGCGTTGAGATTATCGACGGTATGATGAGGCAGGGACGCTCGGTCGCGGCTTATTTCTCGCATACGTTCAACTGGGAGTGGGCACCCTCGGTCACTCTATGGAGCAGTCTTGTTGCGGACCGCGACGCCGCTTTCTGCCAGGTCTACCGCCCACTGCGCGACAAGGCCATGGACGCCCTTATGCTTCGGATACGCGGCCGGTTCGGCGCACGTTCGCTGCCAAAGAAAAATACGCTGAGGGCTTTGCTTGCCCTGCGCCGCGACGGCATGCCGTCGGTCACCGGATTTATGTCCGACCAGAAGCCGAGTCATGGCGACCCGGCCTATATCACCACATTCCTTTCTCATCCCACGGCTTTCATTACCGGCACTGAAACCTTGGCGTGCCGTCTGGGCATGGCCGCTGTGTATTGGGACATTACCCGTGTTGGCCGCGGACGCTATCATCTTACGGTAAAAACGCTGTCCGACGATGTTGCCTCTGCCGAACCTATGTCCGTGACAGCCAAGTATGTGCGTATGCTCGAAGACACCATCCGGCGCGACCCGGCCAACTGGCTGTGGAGCCACAAGCGATGGAAAATACCTGTAACTCTTCCGGAAAATGACAAAGCCTGACACTGCAATTATAATACTGAACTGGAACGGCGAGCGGCTTCTCAATGAATTCTTGCCAAAGGTGATCGAGAACACCGACCGCTCCCGCGCCGACATTATTGTGGCCGACAACGGTTCTGACGACCGCTCCGTGGAAATAATAAGACGGTTTGAGCCGGATGTGAAACTGCTCGTTCTCGACCGCAATTATGGTTTCGCCGGCGGATATAACCGTGCAATCGAGAGTACGCGCTATAAATACACAATCCTTCTCAACTCCGACGTGGCTCCTGCGCCGGGCTGGAACTCGGCATTGCAGGACTTTATGGACGCCAACCCCGACGTGGGGGCTTGCCAGCCGAAAATACTGTCGTACACGGCGTTGCCCGAGCGTGTGTTTGAATATGCCGGCGCATGTGGCGGATTCATCGATAAGAATGGCTATCCTTATTGCCGCGGACGCATTTTTGCAACGACAGAGCCGGATTCCGGCCAATACGACAGCCCGATGCCGATTTTCTGGGCCTCGGGGGCCGCGCTGATGATACGCACCGACCTGTATCTTGCAGTCGGAGGCCTTGATGAAGATTTCTTTGCCCATATGGAAGAAATCGACCTTTGCTGGCGAGTCTTGCTTTCGGGCAATAAGATAATGGCAGTGCCCTCTGCCGAGGTGTATCATCTTGGGGGAGGCTCATTGCCGGCGTCGAATCCACGCAAGACCTACCTCAACTTCCGCAACAATCTTCTGCTGCTCCACAAGAATCTGCCCGACGGCGTGCGCCGGCGCAAACTCTTTGTTCGCCGTCTGCTCGATACCCTGGCGTGGGCCCGCTTCATGGCCGCCTTCGATTTCGCCAATGCCAATGCTGTATTGAAGGCTCACCGCGACTTTGCCCGTATGCGCAGGGCCTACACCGGCCATCCTTCGGAAAACCTTCTTGGCTCTTATCCCGGCACAGAAAGGAATATCCTCACAGACTACTATCTTCGTGGCCGCCGCACATTTTAAAATAAGGCAGTTAAATAGAGTTTAAGTTTCGGGTGTGTTGACGCACGAGCAATGCGGTTCAAATAAGCCATCGCAATGGAGTAGAAGCGCGTATGCGCTTCAAGAAAGTAGCCGGGGGGTGGAGCAACAGCGCAACCCCCGGTATCGGCGGAGGAATCATCCGCGGTGTTGGAGCGAGCGATAGCGTAGCGTTCTGCATCACGGTTGGCATAGTCGAACGCTCCGGCCGGCCTCCGCTCCAAACCCCCCGGTTACCGACAGCCTTTTTCCGTGGGTTCGGTCGTGGCTTCGCCACTCCCTCACCCACGGCTACATTCTTGAATCGCTACGCG
>CANRZQ010000097.1 GCA_947644475.1 uncultured Muribaculaceae bacterium | reverse complement strand
GGCTTGAGATTTATTGCTCAAGCCGGAGGCTTGAGTTCCTGCAATTACAAAACCGTTTTGTTTTACGCGTCTTTTATTAAAAATTTGAAACTTTTTATTGTCGATTTGTTGCAAAACGACATTTTATGACTATTTTTGCAAAAAACTTAACAACGAACGACAAAAGTCCTCAAAAACCAATCATTATGTCATCTAATTTACACCTTTACCTGCTTTCTCTGGGTATCGCGGCGGCAATGGCCACTGATGCGTCGGCCATCGCGCCAAAGCAACGGGGCGTCGACCTGCCCGCTCCCATAGCCCAACGCCAGCGCACGCTCCGGCAGGCCCCGTCTCCCATCACCGTGCCGGGAGTCAAGACGCTCCGCAACGGCTCTCCGCGCCAACAGGCTCCGGCCGCATTGCGTGCAAAAGGCCGCAACGGCGAGACTACCCTGCTCTATGGAAACCAGATCTATTCGTCGACATGGACCTCCCAGGCTTCATGCGGCATATACACGCTCGACCCTGCCACAGGCTCCACATCGGCCGTGTTCACCGACCCCAACCTCAACGGCGTGGGCGGTGCCGTGTATTTCGACGGCAAATATTACGTACTGAACTACACCGCATATAACAATCAGATTGTAGACATCGCAGCATATATCTACGACACTCAATCGTGGACACAAACCCTGCACAAGCAACTTAGCCCGGCGGACTTTACAAACTCAATCGCCCTCGACCTGGCCTACGACGCCACCACCGAGACTGTCTACGGCCTTTTCTATGCCGGAAACTACACCGTATATCTCGGCACGCTCGACATGCGCACATTCAAACCCGCAAAAGTGGCCGACCTGCCCGCCGAGACCAACCTCAACTCCATCGCCTTCACCGCCGACGGACGGCTCTTCGCCACCGACGACACCGGCAATTTCTATTCCGTGGACAAGGCCACGGCCCAACTCAACAAAATTTCCTCTGTTGGCGACGATGACCATTTCTGCTACTATTACACCTCGGCAGCCATCGACGATGCCACCTCCACATATTATTATTCATACCAGCCCGAAGCAGGCAACGGCACCCTGTATGGCATCTCGCTCGCCGACGGCAAATGGAACGTGGCCGCGCAACTCTCCAATGAGGCCCAGTTTGCAGGCCTCTACGTGCCGCAGCCCCTTGCCGCCAACGGCGCGCCCGCTGCCGTGACCGACGCCATGGCCGATTTCAACGGCGGCTCTCTTTCCGGCCACATCAATTTCACGATGCCCTCAGTCTCTTTCGGAGGCGCAAATCTCGACGGCACGCTCGACTACACTGTCTCGGCCGACGGCTCTGTGCTCGCTACCGGCTCCGGCGCTCCCGGTGCTGATGTAAGCGCGCCTGTCACAGTGGCCGCTCCCGGATTCACCACCTTTGTTATCCGCATATCCAATGCCGCAGGCCAAGGCCCCAAATACGAAATCGATGCATATGTAGGCCCCGACGCGCCCAAGGCTGTCGGCAACCTCACGGCAGAGAAAACATCCGACACCGAAATCACCATTTCCTGGACCGCGCCGACCGAATCTGTAAACGGAGGACATTTCAACGCCGATGCCGTGACATATACCATTGTGCGCCTCCCCGACGGCAAGATTGTAGGCCAAGGCATCTCTCAAACATCATGCACCGACGTGATTGCCGACCTGCCCATGGGCAGCTACTCTTACGAGGTGACCGCCTATGACGGCACCACATCCTCTCCCGCCGCCAAGACCGAACCCATGGTGCTCGGTTCTTATGTCGCGCTGCCAATCGACCACCAGTTCAAGCAATCCGACAACGAATTCAGCCTCTACACCGTAATCGACGCCAACGGCGACAACAAGAAATGGATGGCCGGCTCCACATATGTATATATGCTTGCTCCCGCCTCCAGCCAGGAAGCCGAGGACGACTGGCTCATCACGCCGCCCATGCGCTTCGCCGCAGGCAAGACCTACACCCTTGAATTCGAGGCCGGCCTCAACACCACCGGCACCGGCACGCCCGAAGGCCACATGGACGTGATGCTCGGCACAGGCAAGACCCCCGAGGCCCTGTCCACCAATCTCGTGTCCACAACCCACGGCAAGAAAGGCTCGGCAATTCAGTACACCGTAACCACAAAAGACTTCACCGTGCCCGCCGACGGCATCTACCACATCGGCTTCCACGCCGTCACCCCCAAGGCCACATCGTCGGGCCTGCGCATCCGCTACATCAAGATCAGTTCCGCCTCCATTCCCGTTGCCGGTGAAATCGTCGGAATCACACCCGCGGCAGCAGGCGCGCTTTCAGCCTCGGTTGAATACACCGCTCCCTCGAAAGACCTTGCCGGAGCCGACCTCGAAGGCCTGCTCACAATCAACGCCTACGTTGGCGGCGAACTCAAAAAAACTGTCGAGAACGTGACTCCCGGCGCCACCATCACCTTCGACGTCGAGACCACACAGGGCAACTCCACCATAGCCGTATCCGCCGCCAACGCCGACGGTGAAGGCGCACGGGCTTCCGGCTCGGTTTACACCGGCTTCGACTACCCGCTCAACCCCACCGACGTAAAAGCCGTGCTCTCTGCCGACGGCAAAACCGTGACCCTGTCATGGACAGCCCCCGGCGCGGCAGGCGAACAAGGAGGATACGTACCCGTCGACCAGCTGTCGTATTACATCTTCGACGCCTTCGGCCAATTATCCGACCCGGCAATCGCCTCCACCACAGCCAACTCTTATGTCTTCGACTATTCAAATAAAGATTTCGGAGCCGAAGGTCAGGATTTCGTAGCCTTCCAGGTAACAGCCGCCTACAACGTGGGCCAGCAGGAACTCGCCTCCTACCCCGGCACAAACTCCAATATCCTTGCCGTTGGCAAGCCTTGGAGCCTGCCTTTCTCCGAGACATTCCCCGACGCCACACCCGAGCACACCCTTTGGGGCATCGACTATGCCGGCACAAGCCCGCGCGCTGAATTTGCCGTCTACGGCGACAACCAGTACTTCGAGGAATACGACGAAAACGACAACCCCGTCTACATCAACTCGCAAGACGCCGACGGCGGCTTCATCGTCATGGGTGCCGAAAGCAACGGCTACAAGGTGGGCATCTATTCCGGCATGATCGACATTTCCGGCACAACAACCCCCGTGCTCGAATTCCACACCCGCGCCACAGCCAACCAGCTCGACGTGATGCTTGCCAAGGCTAACGGCGAATACACCACAGTGCGCACCTTCGACTTCAAGGAAGAGCCCTGCTCCGACTGGACCGCCGTGCGCATCCCCCTCAACGGCTATATCTCAGCCGGAACAATAATGTTCGAACTGCTCGTCACCACAAAGGATGCCTCTTACTATGGCACCAACTATGTGGCCATCGACCACATCCGCGTACGCGACATCCGCGACTACAACATCTCTATCTCACGCATGGCCGCACCCTCGGAAGTGTTTGCCGGACAGAAATTCAGCATCTCGGCAAAAGTGACCAACGACGGCCTTCGCGCATCGACAGGAGCATCCGTCGAAATGCTGCATAACGGCTCCGTCTTGCTCTCGAAAGACCTTGAAGGCACACTCGAGCCCGACGAGTCGGTCACAGTGTCGTTCGACGACATCTTGCTCTACAACGACACAAAAGGCCCCAACTTCTTCGGCATGCGCATCAGCTCAGGCACCGACGAGGACGAATCCGACAATCTTGTGGAAAAATTCATCACTGTCAAGCCCGTGGAATACGACGGTGTCGACGGCCTCACAGCCACCCTCACCTCCGACCCCGAGGCCGCAATCATCCTGTCGTGGAACGCGCCCGACATCGACGCGATGCCCCGCGCCGAGGAAATCCTCGAGGACTTTGAATCCTACGAAGCCTTCACCATCGAAGACTTCGGCCCATGGACACTTGTCGACGAAGACGGCAATTCCACCTACGGCGCATACGACGAAGACACTTGGGAAGACTACGACTACCCCCACGCCGGCGACGCCATGGCATTCCAGATTTTCAATGCCTCACAGATCAACGCTACTCCCGAAGCCTACGGAGCATACTCCGGCTCCCAGTGCGCGATAGCCCCCTACTGCTACAACGGCTCCGACTGGATGATATCGCCCGAACTCTCCGGCGTGGCGCAGACCATCTCCTTCATGGCAGCGTTCAACTCTTCGCTCACCTACGGCATGGGCGACATAGTGGAAGTATGGTACTCCACAGGCTCAACCGACATAGCCGACTTCATTCAGATCAAATCATACGACTGCACCAACAAATGGACTCTCGTGTCGGCCGACCTCCCCGAAGGCGCACGCCGCTTCGCAATACGCGGCCGTGCCGGCTATAACGGCGTTCGCATCGACGACATACGCTACAAAGCCGGCGACGGCGTTCCCGCCGACCTCGCCATCGTGGGCTACAACATCTACCGCAACGGCATACTCATCAACACCGAGCCCGTGGCCGACACCACCTACACCGACATCCCCTCGAGAGACGGCTCCTACCGCTACCGCGTATCAGCCATCTACAACTACGGCGAAACCGACCCGTGCGAAGCCGTAACAGCCGACTTCTCCGGCATAGGCACCCTCGACGCCGAGGCCGCCCCCGTGCGCTACTTCAACCTCCAAGGCATCGAGATTGACGAGCCCGCCGCCGACGCCGTCGTAATCCGCGTCCAGGGCCGCACCGCCACAAAGCAACTCCGCCAATAGGAATCAGGAAGATAGGAATCAGGAAGTAGGAACGCGAGCCTCCGGCTTGCGACAGAAAGAACTTCCCCAACTTCCCAACTCCCCAACTTCCCAACTCAAAAAACCGTCCCCCGGGACGGTTTTTTTTGCAAATAAAAACATAAATAACGCATTTCGCGTTATATTATTTGTATCTTTGCATACAAAACCCGGATATATCTCCGAGTTTGACATAAAAATAAATTACATTACATGACATTTGAAGAATTAGGCGTAAACGAACCGCTGCGTCGCGCCATCGAAGAACTGGGTTTCGAACGCCCCATGCCCGTGCAAGAAAAAGTAATCCCCGAATTGCTCGGAGGCGACCACGATGTGGTAGGGCTCGCCCAGACCGGATCGGGCAAGACCGCGGCATTCGGGCTGCCCGTGATACAGCGCGTCGACGAAAGCAACAAGGTGCCGCAGGCACTCATCCTTGCCCCTACACGCGAACTATGCCTGCAAATCGCCGCCGACCTCGCCGATTTCTCGAAATACATACCCTCGCTTGAAGTGCTCCCCGTCTACGGCGGCTCTTCCATCGAAAGCCAGATACGCGCCGTGCGCAAGGGCGTACAGATTATCGTGGCCACACCCGGCCGCCTCATCGACCTCATCAACCGCAACGTCGTGAAACTCGGCGACGTCCACACCGTAGTGCTCGACGAAGCCGACGAAATGCTCAACATGGGCTTCATCGACTCAATCAACGAGATACTCACCCATGTGCCCGACAACCGCAAGATGCTCATGTTCTCGGCCACAATGCCCAAAGAAGTGGCACGCATCGCAAGCCGCTTCATGCACAGCCCCGAGGAAATCGTAGTCGGCAACCGCAACGAAGGAGCCGAAAACGTGCGCCACATATATTATATGGTGAACGCCCGCGACAAATACCTCGCGCTGAAACGCATCGTCGACAACAACCCCAACATCTACGCGATAATCTTCTGCCGCACACGCCGCGACACCCAGGAAATCGCCGACCATCTCATTGCCGACGGCTACAACGCCGAGGCCCTCCACGGCGACCTCTCCCAGCAGCAGCGCGACATGGTGATGAAAAAATTCCGCGACCGCGTGCTTCCCCTGCTCGTGGCCACCGACGTGGCAGCCCGCGGCCTCGACGTGGACGACCTCACCCACGTGATCAACTACGGCCTGCCCGACGACACATCCGTCTACACCCACCGCTCCGGCCGTACAGGCCGAGCCGGAAAAACAGGCATCTCCGTGGCAATAATACACTCGCGCGAGAAAGGCAAACTCCGCGACATCGAGCGCATCATCGGCAAAAAATTCGAGCGCAAGGAAGTGCCGTCGCCCGAGCACATCATCGAGAAGCAACTCTACAACCTGGCCGACCGCCTCGAAAAAGTGGAAGTCAACGACGAGGAAATCGACAAATACTTCCTCGGCGTAAGCCGCAAACTCTCGTGGCTCTCGGAAGAAGACCTGCTCAAACGCATCCTCTCGCTCGAATTCAACCGCCTGCTCGACTATTACAAAGATGCGCCGAAAATCGACTTCATCGACGAGAAGCCCACAAAAGAAAGAAAAAAAGGAGAGTCAAAGAAACACTCCCATTCCGAAGAAGACAAAGACCGCCGCACAGCCGAACCGGGCCTCGCGCGCATCTACGTCAACGCCGGCAAGGCCGACGGCTTCTACGCAGGCTCCCTCATCGAGACCCTCAACCACAACGTGCCCGGCAAGCGCGTCGACGTGGGCCGCATCGACCTGATGCCCGACTACACCCTCTTCGACATCCCGGCAGCCGACGCCAAGCGCGTCGTCGCCGCCCTCAAAGGCTCCATGTGGCTCGACAAGCGTCTTTACAGCGAGGTTGCCGACACCTCCAAAGTCTACGCCGAGCCCACCTCCCGCCGCTCCAAGCCCGCCCCCCGCAAATCCTCCCGCAAGCCCTCACGCCGCCGCTAACCCGCAGGAACGCGAGCCTCAGGCTTGCGAAAAAACACCATTATACACAAAGCAGGGGCTGCCCGGTCGGGCAGTCCCTGTGTGCTGTTTGAGACACAAGCCTTAGGATTGTGTTCCTACATCTCGAGGTAGCGGAGGAGTTCGGCGGCGCGCAGGCGCAGGCGGTCGTCATCGAGGGTGGAGGAGGAGGCTATGTCGAGCACCTGGTAGCCATAGCGGTCGAGCGAGCGGGCTATGGAGCCGGCGTTGAGATGATTGACGCGCAAGGCCACGACGAGATCGGCCTCCTCGGCGGCAAGGGAGGTGACGTTGAGATTGAGCAACTGGGCGTCGCAATCCTCTACCGCGCGGGCTATCTCCGACGCGCTGTAATTGGCGCGCCGGCAGCCTATGAGCATACGGCACTCGTCGCCCACGGCCGGGAAAAGGGTGTTGTATTCGGTGTAAAAATCCGAATTTCTATTATCTTTTGCCAATAATTCTTTCGTCATCTGATAAATTCTCACTATTTTTGCAAATCAAATACAAAATTACGAAATTTTGCGTGATATATATCAATCCGCATCCGGATTTATATATTTATTAACGCTTTTTTTGACTGTTTGGATTATGAAGCCTAAGACAAGACTTAGCGTGAATATAAACAAGATTGCGACGCTGCGCAACGCCCGGGGCGAGAATGTGCCCGACGTGGAGCGCGTGGCCGTCGACATCGAACGTTTCGGAGCGGAGGGCATCACGGTGCATCCGCGTCCCGACGAGCGGCATATCCGCCGCTCCGACGTTTTCGCCCTGCGTCCCCGCCTGCGCACCGAGTTCAACATCGAGGGGTATCCCTCCGATGAGTTCATCGACCTGGTGCTGAGCGTAAAGCCGGAGCAGGTCACGCTCGTTCCCGACGCTCCCGATGCGCTCACTTCGTCGACAGGATGGAACGTCGAGGACAATTTCGACTTTCTCTCCGAAGTGGTGAGCCGCATGAAAGAGGCCGGCATACGCACCTCGATTTTCGTCGACCCCGACGGCGACACCATACGCGCGGCAGCACGGGCAGGAGCCGACCGCGTGGAACTCTACACAAAGCCCTTTGCCGACACATTCCCCACCGACCCCGATGCGGCCGTAGCCCCATATGCCGCAGCGTCGGAAGCCGCGCATAAGGCCGGACTTGGCGTAAATGCCGGACACGACCTCAACCTGTCGAACCTCGCCTTTTTCCGCCGTCATGTGCCATACCTCGACGAAGTGTCGATAGGCCATGCCCTTATCGCCGACGCACTCTACCTTGGGCTCGAGACCACCGTAGCCCGCTACAAGGAAGCGCTGGCGACTGACAACCTATAAATAATTTTTAAAGTCCTTAAAGTCTTTAATGTCCTTAATGACCTTAACTGACGACTTTATCACTCATCACTTATACTTAATACTTTTTCGGAATGGAAACCGCAAACCAAATTTCAGTATGGGAACTTTGCCTCGAAGGCGGGTGGATCATGATACCCCTGGCATTGCTCGCTCTTTTCAGCATATATATCCTGATTGAACGCTCGATTGTGATTTACCGCGCGTCAAGGCTCGACGACTCATTCATGAAGCGCATATCCGACCATATACACGAAGGCGAGATTGAAGCCGCCGTGCGCCTGTGCAAAAACACAAAATCGCCCTACGCCCGCCTTATCCTCAAAGGCATCAACCGCATCGGACGCCCCATGAACGATGTGCTTGTGGCTATCGAGAACACCGGCAACCTCGAGGTGGCCGCCCTCTCCAAAGGGCTTCCCTGGCTTGCCACCACCGCCGCCGGAGCGCCGATGATCGGCTTCCTCGGCACGGTAATAGGCATGGTGCAGGCTTTCTTCGCAATAGCATCGGCCGGAAACGCCGCCTCTATCGGCGATTTCGCCGGTGGCATCTACACGGCCCTGGTTACCACAGTGGCCGGTCTTGTCGTGGGCATCGTGGCTCTCTTTGCCTACAACTTCCTCGTAGCCCGCATCAACAAGGTAATGAACCTCATGGAAGCAAAAACCATGGAATTCATGGACCTGCTTAACGAACCCGCATAAAAATCACCTGCCGCCATGTCGCTGAAACGTCAAACAGATATGATGGCCACATTCTCGATGGCCTCGATGACGGATGTGATTTTCCTGCTCCTGGTATTTTTCATGGTCACATCGACCTTCGTGTTCCCCACGGCTCTCGACATCAACCTGCCCGAAGGCACGGAGCAGACCCCGTCGAAACCCTCGACCCGCGTCTACATCGACTCGCTCGGCACGCTCTCCGCAGCATATGCCGACGGCGAGCGCATAGCCATGACCGACAGCGTGCTGCCACAGTTTCTGGTCACATCGCTTACACAGGACTCCACCCAGACCGCCGTGGCTATCTACGCCGACCGCGCCGCCCAATACGGCCGCATCGTCGACGTGCTCAACATCGGAGCCGCAAACGGCATAAAGATGGTGCTTGCC
>CANRZQ010000096.1 GCA_947644475.1 uncultured Muribaculaceae bacterium | reverse complement strand
GATGAGATGAGGTAGTTTTGAGGCACGAAGCAGCGCGTGAGGTACATGGTGGCGTAGATAAAGGCCGAGAAGATGAATGAAAAGGGAATCTTGAGCAGAATCTCAACTGCGTCGACGCGTGTGCACCGGTGTCCGAGAATCAAGAACTGGCCGATGATCAGGAGCATGTTTATGGCGAAGGTGCATGTCCCGAGGGATAGGGGAGTGTTGATGCTCACCACGTAGTTGATTGAGGAGATGGGGGTGGTGCCGAGTGCAGAGCGTACGATGAGCACGACTCCGAGCGACAGCAAAAACAAGCCCGCTACATAGATAATGTAACGCTTTGTGATAGAAAAATCATGCATATTATTGTACCTTTGAAAAAACGGATGCAAAGGTACGAAAAAATCGTGAATTTTTATGTACCTTTGCTGAACTATATACGAATTAAGCAGGCTGCAAAAAAGTCAATACTTTGAGTGTAGGGACGCACGGCTCGTGCGTCCGTTGCAGAAAGATTTTATTTTTGTTGACATGGACGCACGAGCCGTGCGTCCCTACACAGTGGGTATATTAAAATCAGATAGACTTAAATGAAAAATTTTATATTAAGATTATTAAGCGTCTTTTGCATCGCCCTGGCCGTGTTTGCTGTGGCCAAGCCTCTTTTTATGCTTGCCGCGGGCGGCTATGATATGGGGCGATGGCTTGACGTGGTGGGTCACGGCCTGTCGATGGACTGCTCGGTGGCGGCATATCTTACGGCGATGCCGGCGATTGCCGCGGCTGTGCTCGCGTTCAAGCCGTTGAGGTGGCTGCATATTGCGCTGAGGGTGTATTTTGGAGTTGTCTCAGTGGCTGTGGCCATGTGTATTGTGGCCGATGCCGCGCTTTATCCTTACTGGGGATTCAAACTTGATGTCACGCCGATTTTTTATTTCACGACATCGCCTGCCGCGGCCATGGCGAGTGTGCCTTTGTGGCAGTGGGCTGTCGGCGCAGTGGCGATTGCGGCGATTGCCGCGGGCATGTACAAGGCCTTGGCCGGGGCGTATTTTGCCTTTGCCGACGGGTCGGCGCGTGCTCCAAGGCGAGGCTTGAAGGCCGCGGCCATGGCTGTGGTCGTGGCGTTGCTGTTCCTGCCTATCCGCGGAGGGGTGACAGTGTCGACGATGAATCCGAGCCGTGCTTATTTCAGCCCTGACACGCGGCTCAATCACGCGGCGGTGAACCCGGTGTTCTCATTGCTGTATTCCTCGGCTCATCAGGGTAATTTCGACAAGCAGTTCCGGTTTATGCCCGACGATGAGGCAGAGGCAATCATGGAGGCCCTGGCTGCGGAGGGCGACAGTGTGCCCCGCCTCGGGTTTATGCCCGACATCCATCTTGTTATCCTTGAAAGTTTCTCGGCGCACCTTATGCCAAGCCTGGGCGGCGACTCTGTGGCGATGCGTCTCGACAGCATAGCCGCCGGCGGATGGCTGTGGACCGATGCCTACGCGTCGGCCTACCGCACCGACCGCGGCGTGCCGGCCGTGGTGTGCGGCTATCCCGGTCCGCCTACCACCTCGCTGCTTAAATATGTCAACAAACTTGACGGGCTGCCGTCGCTTCCGGCGTCGCTGAAATTGCAGCACGACTACGACATGACTTATTACTATGGCGGTGACATAAACTTCACTAATCTGAATGCCATGCTCGTGGCCGCGGGGTTCGACCGCATTGTGTCTGACCGCGACTTCCCCGTCGGGGAGCGCCTGAGCAAGTGGGGCGTGTACGACGACCGGGTGTTTGCCCGTGCGGCGGCCGATGCCAAGGCTGCTCCGCGCGATGGCCGCCGGCGTTTTACGGTGGTGCAGACATCGAGTTCGCATGAGCCTTTTGAGGTGCCGTATTCATCGCGGTTCGATAACAAGAAACTCAATGCTTTCGCGTATGCCGATTCGTGTCTTGGCGCTTATGTGGATGAGTTGCGGCGTCTTCCGCGCTGGGATTCAACACTTGTGGTGATAGTGCCCGACCATTACGGCTCCTGGCCCGAAGGGCTGACCGAGCCGAGGGACCTGCATCACATTCCGATTGTATTTACCGGCGGGGCATTGCGTCATGTCGATGTGGACAGCACGCTGCTGTCGCTACCGGCGTCGCAGACCGACATTGCCGCTACCGTGCTTGGCCTTATTGGCGACGACACCTCCTGCTGGCGGTTCAGCCGCAATCTCCTCGACCCGGCCCGCGAGCCATTTGCTTTTTACAGCCGGCGCAACTTTGCCGCCATGCGCCATGCGCGGCTTGGCGACGCCGTGCTCTCAATCGATACCGGAGAGGCTTACGAGGCATCGTCGGACACCACGCTGGTTCTCCTCAAAGCATATCTTCAAACCCTTTACACCGACCTGTCAGAAAGATAATGGACCGTCTGCAAGAACTTGACACACAATTGTTCCTGTTTTTTAATGGGATAAACCATCAGTTTGTCGACCCCTTCATGGCTGCTTTCAGCGGCCGCTGGATATGGGTGCCGCTGTATGTTGCGCTTGCCGCCGTCGTTGTCTGGCGCTACGGTTGGAAACGCGGCTTTGTGATAATAGCCATGATCGGGATAGCAGTCGGCGCCGCCGATTATATCTCGGCGTCGATAATAAGGCCTGTGATACAGCGTATGCGCCCGGCAAATCTTGACAATCCGCTCAGCGACCTTGTGCATGTGGTGAGCGGCTACCGCGGGGGACGTTACGGGTTTCCGTCGTGCCACGCCGCCAACACCATGGCTCTCGCCATAGCCTCGTCGCTCACGTTGCGTACGCGAGGCTGGACGATAGCCGTTTTTGCCTGGGCCGTATTGCAGTGCTATTCGCGCATTTACCTTGGTGTGCACTATCCCGGCGACCTGATGGCCGGGGCGGTGGTGGGGGCGTTTACCTCGCTCACGGCTTATTTTGCCGTGCGTAAATTCCGGCCCTCGGTGTTTGCTCCTTCCGACCGCAACGCGACCATGCGGCCGGTATATATAACGGGCGCAATCACAATAATATATATAGCAATAGAGTCGATACTCACACATATTTGAAAACCGATGACCACATCCGAACGCTATCGCATAGCCCTCGACCGTTTTGAACAGGAGATGCCTGTCGCGGAAACCGAACTGCACTATGGCTCGCCATACGAACTGCTTGTAGCCGTGATACTCTCGGCGCAGTGCACCGACAAGCGCGTGAATATCGTGACTCCTCCGTTTTTTGAGGTGTTTCCCACGCCGCAGTCGCTTGCCGAGGCCGAGCCTGAGAGAGTGTTTGAACTTATAAAGTCGGTGACATTTCCCAACAACAAGACAAAGTCGCTAATCGGCATGGCCCGGAGGCTTGTGGATGAATACGGCGGCGAGGTGCCGTCGGACATCGACGCGCTCACCACGCTTCCCGGAGTTGGCCGCAAGACAGCGAATGTGATACTTTCCGTTATTTTCGGCAAGGCGGCCATGGCTGTGGATACCCATGTGTTCCGTGTGTCGGAGCGCATCGGCCTCACCACCGGAAGCCGCAACCCCTTGCAGACCGAGAAAGCGCTCGTGGCTCATATCCCCGAGGCAGTAATTCCCAAGGCGCATCATTGGCTGATACTTCATGGCCGGTATGTGTGCAAGGCTCGCAAGCCCATGTGCGACAGTTGTTTTTTGACCGACGTCTGCCGATATTATGCCACGGAGTCGGCCAACGCCGACGCTATGCCCGAGCGCAAAGCGGGCAAAACCGGAAAAAAAAGATAAGATGAAACGCGACTCATTGCTTCAACTTGTAAAATACGGCGTGGTGGGCTGTCAGAATACGGCTCTCACGCTTGGCATAATCTTCGTGTGCAAGTCGTTTTTGGGTGTTGACGAATATTTGTCGAACGCCTTGGGCTATATCGCCGGATTTGTAAATTCATTTCTTTGGAACCGCCGGTGGGTATTCCGTTCCGACGGGCGGGTCCGGCGCGAGGCCGCGCTTTTCCTGTGCGGGTTCGCGGTGTGCTATTGCGTGCAGTTTGCCGTTGTGTGGATGCTGTCGCGCTCGCCATTCGGCGACATGGAATATGCCTTTACTGACCGTATCGTCCTGTCGGGTTACGGCATAGCCACGCTCATAGGCAACGTAGCCTACACCCTGTCGAATTTCGTGTTCAACAAGGCAGTTACATTTGGCTCGGGACGCGGTTAGCGTTCCCGGCGGGAATCCAATTCTTTGTAAAATCGGCGTATGGCGGCTTCCATCTCGGCGGGGTCGGATAGGGGAGCACATAGGGTGTCGAGCGGGCAGCGGCCCGTCTTGGCGCGGTTCTCGATCATGTCCACTTCGGTGTCGAAATCGACCTCGATGCCGTGTTGAGCCAGCATGGCAATGGCGGAGGATGTGATCACGCGCGAATGCAGACGGCTCACGCCGGAGCGTATCATCAGCGCGGCCGCGGCTCGGCCCACCACCTTGTCGGCAATTGTGGCTCCACGCAGCAACTCCGGGTCGGTGTCGATAAGATGCACCAGAGCCCTGACGCCGCGCTCGCGGCTTGTGAATATGCGCCCGACGGCCGGATTTCCCACGACGATGGTGTAGTCGCCGTGGGAAAGGATGTTTTTCAGTTGTTCCGTCATTTTACTTTCGGGAGGTTGCAGGTGTTGGCTTCGATGTCGGCTTCGTCGACAGTGTAGTCGGCAAGGTCGCCGGCGAAATAGCGATCGTAGGAAGCCATGTCGATGAGGCCGTGGCCCGACAGGTTGAACAATATTGTGGGCGACGTGCCCTCCTCTTTTGCCCGGATGGCCTCGCGGATTGTGGCCGCGATGGCATGGCTCGACTCCGGGGCGGGGATTATGCCTTCGGCCTTGGCGAAAAGCACTGCGGCGTCGAAGGCTTCGAGCTGGGCGATGTCGACAGCGTCGATAAGGCCCCGGTGGCGCAGTTCGCTCACGACAGAGCCGGCTCCGTGATAGCGGAGGCCTCCGGCATGGATGTTGGCCGGGGCGAAATCGTGTCCAAGGCTGTACATTGGTATCATTGGCGTGTACCCGGCCTCATCGCCGAAGTCGTAGACAAATTTTCCGCGGGTGAGTTTCGGGCATGCGGCAGGTTCGGCGGCAATGAAGCGTGTTTTGGCGCCGTCTTTGAGGTTGTGGCGCAGGAATGGATATGCGATTCCTGAGAAATTGCTTCCGCCGCCGAAGCATGCTATCACCACATCGGGGTAGGCGTCGGCCATGGCCATCTGCTTCTCGGCTTCGAGACCGATTACGGTCTGGTGGAGCGACACATGGTTGAGCACGGAGCCGAGGGCGTATTTGCAGTTGGGGGTAGACATGGCCAGTTCGACAGCCTCCGATATTGCCGTGCCGAGCGAGCCTTGGTAATTCGGGTGCTCGGTGATAATCTTGCGTCCGGCTTTTGTCGACATGCTCGGCGATGCAATCACCTCTGCGCCGTAGGTCTGCATTATTGAGCGACGGTACGGTTTCTGGTTGTAGGAAATCTTCACCATGTACACTGCAAGGTCAATGCCAAACGAGCGGCATGCCAGTGCGAGGGCCGCGCCCCACTGGCCGGCTCCGGTTTCGGTGGTGATGTTTGTCACGCCCTGTTCCTTGCAATAAAAAGCCTGCGGGATGGCGGAGTTGAGTTTGTGGGAGCCTACGGGGCTTACGCTTTCGTTTTTAAAGAAAATTTTTGCCGGCGTGCCGAGCGCGCGTTCCAAACCTATGGCGCGCACCAGCGGGGTAGGACGCCATATGCGATACATATCCCTTACGGGCTCGGGGATGGTGATCCAAGGGTCGACAGTATTCATTTCCTGGCGAGCGGCCTCCTCAGAAAAAAGCGGGAACAGGTCTTCCGCGGTCATTGGCTTCCGTGTGGCGGGGTTGATGATAGGTCGAGGCTTCACATCCATGTCGGCCACAATATTGTACCATGCCGTTGGGATGTCAGACTCCTGCAATAGATATTTCTTAGATTTCATGTTTAAATGTGTAATTGGTTGTAGGGTTGCAAATTTATGCCTTTATGGCGTATTCTGCAACTTTTTTCCATTTTATGTTGCGAAATGTGTGAAAATGTCTAATGGCGGTGGCTTGCGGCTGTTTTGTCCGATTTGGCGATGGCCGGGAATGTGATTGTTAAAATCGGGAAAAACAGGCAACATTTTTAAGATTTTTTGTGATATTAAGAAAAAATTACTAACTTTGCACAATAAAATCGAGGCCATAAACACGTCTCTTCCTCCCTACGCCTCAGAGTATAAAACCAATCGATTTATTCCGGACCGCAATCCGGGAATCTGTAGACGCGAAAAATTCAACAGAAATTATGATATCATTAGGCATTTTTGGAATCGAGAACAACGCGCTGCTCGCGTTGGTGGCCCTGCTCACGGGTGCCGCGCTCGTAACCCTGGGCATGTGGGTTGCCGGGCTTATTTCCCCCCGCTCGTTCAATCCCCAGAAAGGAGAAGCGTATGAATGTGGTATTCCCACCCGCGGCGAGTCGATGTCGCAGTTCAAGGTGGGCTACTACCTGTTTGCAATCCTGTTCCTGATGTTCGATGTCGAGACAGTGTTCCTCTTCCCCTGGGCAGTGCGTATGCGTGAACTCGGCTTCGGCGGCCTTACCGCGATCGCTGTATTTTTCGGTATATTGGTGCTTGGCCTCGTGTATGCCTGGCGGAAAGGAGCTCTTGAATGGAAGTAACGACAAAAAGCATGCCTTACGAGGCGTGGAAAGATAACGAATATATAGAGAAACTCGTAAAGGAACTTCAGGAGTCGGGAACCAATGTGGTTGTCGGCAAACTCGACCAGTTGATCAACTGGGGCCGTTCCAATTCTCTATGGCCTCTTACGTTTGCAACATCGTGCTGCGGTATCGAGTTCGTGTCTCTTGGCGCGGCCCGTTTCGATATGGCCCGTTTCGGATGGGAAGTAGCCCGTTCGTCGCCCCGCCAGGCCGACTTCATGATGGTGGCCGGCACGATAGTGCATCGCATGGTGCCTGTGTTCCGCCGTCTTTACGACCAGCTGGCCGAGCCTAAATATGTGATAGCATGCGGCTCGTGCGCCATCTCCGGCGGTCCGTTCCGTAAATCCTATCACGTGGCCAAGGGCATCGAGGATATTGTGCCTGTCGACGTGTTTGTTCCGGGTTGCCCTCCGCGCCCCGAGGCTATGATATACGGTATCATGCAGCTTTCCCGCAAAATTAAAGTTGAGAAATTCTTTGGAGGGGTCAACCGCCAGCAGAAGCAAGAAGATTTTCTGCGCGAGCATCCCGTGGAAGGAGTCAACGACTGATATTAGTGCCGGCTTGCAGGCGAATATGCCCGTAAGCCCTGCACATTATTATATATAGGGATATATTGCCGCCCGGCCGGTCAATCCCGTCATTCAAACTTTATAACTCACATTCAAACACAAGATATGGCAAAAGTTCAGGAAAAGATTGCAAAACTCTTCCCCCAAGCCACATTCGAGGAAGGCGAACGCCTCACCGTGTGCATTGCTCCCGACCAATGGCATGACCTGGCCAAAGCGCTTCGCCATGACCCCGACCTCAATTTCGACTACCTTATCACAATCGTGGGTATGGACTGGCCCGACGCCTACGGCTGTGTATATTATATGATGACGACCAACTCGTCGGAAGTGATAGCCGTGAAAGTAAAGGTTGCCGACCGCGAGAAGCCGATGATAGCATCGGTTGTCGACCTTTGGCCCGACGCAGGTCTGTTCGAGCGCGAAGTGTTCGATTTCTTCGGCATCATTTTCCTCAACAATCCCGATATGCGCCGTCTTTTCCTGTCGATCGACTGGAAAGGTTATCCTCTGCGCAAAGATTACGACGATGATCCCGCCATCAACCCTGTGAGCATCGAGAACGAGCGCCAGACCGACTTCACCGAGTCGTGGGTCGAGAAAGACGGCAAGGTGGAAAAAGTGGAGACACGCATATTCCAGCCCGAGGATTTCGTGGTAAACATCGGCCCGCAGCACCCCGCCACCCACGGTGTGCTCCGCTTCCGTACTTGTGTCAACGGTGAGGAAATCAAGAAAATCGACGTGTATATGGGCTATATCCACCGTGGCGTCGAGAAACTTTGCGAGTCGCTTACCTATCCGCAGACGCTTCACTATATGGACCGTCTCGACTACTTCTCCGCCCACAACTATCACCATGGCCTCTGCCGCCTTTACGAGCGTGCCGCCGGCATCAAGATAAGCCGTCGCGCCGAAGTGATACGCGTGATGATGGACGAACTTTCGCGCATCGCGTCGCACTGCCTGTTCATGGGCACATTCTGCATGGACCTCGGCGCCACATCGATGCTTTTCTATACGCTTCGCGTACGCGAGCAGATTCTCGACATCATGGAGAAGACCTGCGGCGCGCGCATGACGTTCAACTACGACTGCATCGGCGGCGTAATGCAAGACCTCGCTCCCGACTTCCAGAAAGATGTCAAGGACCTCCTTGCCGTGCTTCCTGCAAATATCAAGGAATACAATAAGGTGTTCACCGGCAACGTTATTGCCCGCAACCGCATGGAAGGCGTTGGCGTGATAAGCCGCGAGGACGCCATCGCATGGGGCGTGACCGGTCCTTCGGGCCGTGCCGCAGGCTGGAGTTGCGATATCCGCAAAATCATGCCCTACTCCATATATCCCGAACTCGAATTCGACGAGGTGCTCGCTACCGAAGGCGACGCAATGGCGCGTTTCAAGGTGCGTCTCGAAGAAATCGTGCAATCGGCCCGCATCCTCGAGCAACTTGTCGACAATATTCCCGAAGGCGAATATTGCGTGAAGGTGCCGAAAGTGCTCAAACTTCCCGCAGGCTCATGGTTTGAACTCGTAGAGGGCTGCCGCGGCGTGTTCGGCGTATATCTCGAAAGCGACGGCTCCACCAAGCCCTACCGATTGAAGATTGCTCCTCCATGCCTTCCCCTGGCCGGCGTGGTCGACCATATCACCCGCGGCATGAAGATTGCCGACCTTATCACCATCGGCGGCTCCCTCGACTATATCATCCCTGATATGGACCGCTGATAATCATAAACCAATCGACATCACATCGAAAAAATAACAAATTATGCAAGACTTTTCAGTCATTACCAACTGGATCCACGAGTTCCTCCTATCCACCCTCGGGCTGCCGGGATGGCTTACCCTT
>CANRZQ010000095.1 GCA_947644475.1 uncultured Muribaculaceae bacterium | reverse complement strand
CTTCCTCATAATGGTGCGCGACCTCGACCCCACGGCCGCCGCCCTTATCGCCGCCGCCACAGCCAAGCCCGCCAAGCCGTCAAAACCGACTGTATCGCAGCAAGACAGCGTCGCCCGGCAAGAGGAGCCGCAGCCCGACGCTCAATCTGCACCGCCGCAAGCCGAACCGGAGACAACACCTGAGACACCACCTACCCCGGAACCCGCCACCGACCCCTTTCCCCGACGCAAAAACTCACAACGCTACTTTTTTGGCAACCGCCCGCTCTACTGAAACAACCGGCATAAAGGGGCACACTCCGCAATTCCGTCGCATAACGAGGGGATGTCAAGATAGCATATTTTTTTGTGTTAAAAAATGTTAATGGGGGGGGTATTTTTTGAATTATACTTAACTTTGCTTGCCTATATTAAGAATAATCCTAAAAATCAATCTTTATAACTTCTTTTTTAACCTAAAACCATGCGAATGTCTCTCAAACATCTGGGGGCTTTATGGATTTTTCTTGCGTCCATAATGCTCTCCGCACATGTCAGGTCGTACGCTGCGGAAATACCCACGCTCGAAAGCATAGAACTTTCCGAGTGGGTGCGTCTGTCTGACACATCGGGCAAAGCGATCGTAAAGTTCAACATCACAAATCCGGTAGACGGCAGCCGGATCGACGACCTCCACATCGTGAAATTTGGCGGAACCGAGGCCACGGCAGTACGCCTCAACGGCGTTGACGCCTCCACATCGCCCGTCGTTGTGGAACTCGACCTCTCCGGCCTCAATTCCAACGGAAACACTTCCCTCTATGTCAAGGGCCAGTACCGCGACAAAGACGGCAACATCATCCGCTATCTCGACACCGAAGACGGCAAAGGATGCTTCGACGGCCAGGAAGGCACCCAATGCGGCCACGGCTACTCTTTCGACCACCACATCGGAGAGGTGAGCACCGCAATGGCCGATTTCACCAAGTCGGCAATATTTGGCGGCAACTTCCGACGCTTCTACAAAGAAGGCAAGGAAGGCGGCCCCGAAGGATGGTTCGACCCCATGACCGACGAAAACGGCCTCTACACCGGCGAACTCGCATTCACAATAGCCCCGGCCAACGGCCTCGGCGCCGACTATTACCGCGTATTCGCCGTGGGCACCAACGGCAAGTCTTACGGCCTCGACGCCCAGGTGACAGACTCGAACCTCAATTTCGGCTCGTTCCACGCATGGTGGGGCGACGGTGGCGAATGGCCCGAGATAAGCATCAACGGCAACAACGCCAAGATCAACGTGACACATCCCTCGACCGACCCCGACGAGTTCTGGGCCTATCAGGTATTTTTCTACCCCGCGCAGACTCTTGGCGTGGAAGCCGGCAAGACCTATTCCATCACAGCCACGCTCACTGCCAACCGCGACCACGAAAACGCCTACTTCAAGATTCAGCAGAAAGACACCAACGGTGAGAAATTCTTTACCGAAAAAAATTTCAGCGTAAAGGCCAACGAGCCTACCCCCATACGCCTGCAAGCCACAGCCGCCGAGACTCTCGACGACCTTGAATTCCTTTTCGTGCCCGCCTACGCTCCCGAAGGCTCCACATTCCAACTCTCCGATGTGAAAATCATCGAGGAGCCGGCCCTGAACATGCACTGGACATGGGCTAACATCGACTCGTTTGAGCGCACAATCTCCGGCAACAACGTCACAATCAAAGCCAACGGAATTGACAAAAGCAATTACTGGGCAAACGCCATGTCATTCTGGTGCAACGACAACACATGGGGCATCAAGAAAGGCCATACAGCCTCATTCACAGCCACCGTAACCAATGACGCGGCCGAAGACTTCGACATCTATATCCGCGTCCAGCAGAAAGACAACGACAACGTAAAAATTGCCGAAGAAACCGTGCATCTGACAGCCGGACAGCCCGCCGACATCCGCCTTTCCGGCGAAGCAGCCGACGACTACGCCGACCTCACTCTCTACCTCTGCATCGGCAACGCTCCCGAAGGCGTAACTATCGGCCTCAACAACATGACTTTCTCCGACGCAACCGACCTCGACTTCTCCACCCTTGTCGGCGGCGAATACGCATATGCACAAATCAATGCCAACGGCAACAACCCCGTAAGCGGCACCCTGCGCCTGCGCGGCCTCAACCCCTACACCACTGTGTCGCACCCCGGCACAACCGACCTCACACACGAGCAGGCAAGCAACATCGTGCGCCTCTACGCCGTGGGCTATAAGAACGACGGCACCGTTGTCGACGGAGCCGCCAACGGCCTTTTCCGCGAGCAAAACGTGAAATTCAGCCTCCTGCCGCAGGAGAACCTCGGACTCGACTTCTCATGGTGGCACGGCGAGTTCATGGAACACACCGGCAGCCTCCACCTCTATCCCAAATATGCATATACCGATGCCGAGGGCGACTGGATCTACGCCTATGTGCTCGACCGCTCCGTCACCGTGACCCACTCCATACAGTCGTTCATCAACGATAACTCAGGCTTCTCCACCGACGGCCGCCGCGGCCGCGGCAACGGCCACTCATGGTGGGACGGCGACAACGCACAGTGGGTACACCCCTACTTCGACGTGCGCCTCGCCGACTATTGGGTAAAAATGGAAACATCGGGCAAACTCAAACGCAACGCCCGCATCCGCACAGGCGTGACCGCACGCGCCGTCTTTGTCAAGGTCGACCCCACCGTTGAGGTGCACAACCCCGAAGTCGACGGCTACTCCACACCTGCCGCCGGCTACGGCCCATACCTCGGCCCCGACGGCAAACTTCTCACCGACGTGAACACCTCGCTCAACCGCGCCTACAAGGTGCTCTTCTCTTCCGTCGACCACGTGAAGGAAGGCGTCGTCGACGACCCCGGCGAGAACTTCGACCAATACTATCTCCGCGCGCTCGCAGGCACTCCGCTCTACAACCTGTTGCAGAGCGCAGGCGTTGGCGTGCGTGAAAACAACGGCGAGTCCTATATCGACGTGCGCTTCGTAAGCCACGGCCGCGGACAAGGTTTCTATCAGGTGACCCTCGGACGCGAACTGCGCCTGTCGCGCGACCAGGAATTCCAGTTCGTGATCGACCACGACGGCAACAAGACCATCGCCCCCAACCAATTCTCGATTTCTACAGCCGACGCCGACCGCTTCAACAACACCACGTCCAACGTCATGATGGAAGCCAACGCCTCGGGCAAGTCGGTAATCAAGCAGGGCATCGCCTTCTACCGCATCATCCTCCAGGTGCTTCCCTCGGCACGCGGCGGATACTCCTACTCTATATATCTCGCCCAGAAAGGCAACGACGGCGAAGTGCAGCTGCCCTACGGCTTCAACTCGCTCACCGACGCCGAGGTAATGCCCGTGCCCTCGCTCAAAGTGTGGGTCAACGACGAAAACTCGTCCGAGCCTGAGAACACCTCCGGCATCGTGCGCCTCGCCGACGGCAAGCCCGTCGCTTCCGACGACAACTCCGGCTTCTTCGAAGGCCTCAACCTCTTCGACACCGACCTCAACCCCGGCTACATGTTCTCGGGCAACACCGCCTTCATCCCCTTCCGCCCCGTATTCGACGGCGGCATCAAGGACGGCAAGAACTATGTCCTCCCCGGCAAGGTAGTGAAATCGGGCGACCGCCTCACCGTTGAAAAACCTGCGGAGGCCGCAAGAGCCGCCGACGGATGGCGTCAGATTCCCAACCTCTACTATATCGACATCCCCGAAGGCATCACTCTCTCGCCCGAGCGCATCATCGACGGCTCCAAGAAATTCACCTACCCCAGCTACCGCAACGAAAACGGAGAAAGCCCCGAATTCGAATTCTGGCAGCTCCCCTACCAGACTTGGCGCGAGCAGCAGGCCGGCGACGGCAACTGGGCAATGCGCGACGACGAGATGGTGGTCCGCGACGTATTCCGCCAGTTCAACTTCTTCAACATCGAGGGCGAAGACGGCCTTGAAGCCGCCACCCCCGAAAACGGCGGCCAGTGGTTCTACGCCAACGCATGGTGGTGTGCCAACCCCAACATCCGCGACCGCGAGGGCAACCTCAACCAGCGTTACAAGCCCGGCACAACCGGCGACCTTGTCGTAGGCCAGAAAATGAAAGTATACGGCATCACCCTCTTCCGCATCACCGGCAACCGCTGGAACATGTACTCAAACCGCACCGGCGACAACAAGTACGACGACGGCAACCTCTACTACGTCTACTTCAACACCCTCCCCGGCCGCGGACCCGAACTCACTTGCCCGATTCTTCTCGACCGTTTCGGCGACACCGAGATGGAATTTGACGACAATGCCGAAGGCGTGGACATGCCCGAATATTTCTTCCCCCGCGAGGTATTCTACACCGACCGCTACACCACCGGCGCCGACCTCACCCAAGGCACCGACTACAACATGCCCATCGTGCGCAACCTCCTTGCCAAGAAACTCAAATACGGAGGCCTCAACCCCAACGGCGACGCCGAATATGTGGCTATCCTCAGCAACAACGCCAAGGCCGCGTCACGCGCCGACGACGGCAAGGATGCCGAAGGCTACTACCCGCAGAAGGACTACAACTTCCGCTTCATCGACGTGACCAGCACCCAGTACTGGGGCGGCGACAACGCCGACGTGCTCCTGCCCTCCAAGTATTCCTACTACTACGCAGGACAGCGTCTCGCGGCCCGCTTCGACGTTGTGGCCCAGTCGGCCAAGAACGGCAACACGTTCACAAAAATCCGCGACAACCACCGCTTCAACATCTTTGGCGGACGCCCTGAGGACGCTGTCGACACCGACCATACCGGCAATATCCTCGGCGGCCTTGTCCACACATCGTCGTATCCCCTGCTTCTCGAGCTCATCAACAATGGCGAGAACAAAGACACATTCAAGGACTTCTACGAAAACGAAGGCTCGGGCTACAACGTGCCCGGCGGCGTGATTCTCGGCCGCACCAAGGTGGATTACAGCCGCATCGTCATAGCCACCAACTACGACAACGCCCGCTTCATGATCAAGGCCAACGTGCCCGTGATGACTGCCGTGTCCGACAAGTACACATCGCCCAACCCCGACAGCCCCGAGGAAAACGTGGTATATCCCGTGTCCACCGTCACGCTCCAGACCCCCTACTCCGACTCCGACCTCGCCAACCTCCCCGAAGGCGAACGCTTCTTCACCGTATCCATCGAGATTTCCTACAAGGATGCCGACGGCAACCCCGACGGCTCGCAGAAAATCGAGGAACGCTTCTACGTCGACTATGAGAAGAACGACGACGGCTCCTACAAGCGCGACGAGAAAGGCAACCTCATCATGACCGGCACCGCCCGCACCCGCAAGCCCGAAGGCGCCGACGATTCCTGGCAGCCCATCGTTGTCAACATCCAGCGCTTCGACGAGGACAACGCCTCGGAAGAAATCTACCTCAACCACGACGAGAACCTCGTGCATGTGGAGATTCCGTTCCTCCTCGACACTAACACTGTCGACAAGATCAGTGCCACAATGTCGGTAGGCAACGGCACATCCAACCCTGCCAACGACGTCACCGTCAACTACACCATCCCCTCGGCCGACGTGACCATCGACGCTGAATTCGTAAAATACTCCGACGACGGACGCACAATCACCGCCGATGTCGACTGGACATCTCCCGCCATCAACGAGTCGATGCCCGACATGCCCCACAACTACACAGTGTGGGCATGGGATGAGAAAGAACGCATCGAGGCCGGCGACCCCGAAATCACCGAGGAACGCTTCCGCCAAATCGTAGAGAGCGGCAACATCCCCTCCTACTGGCACGTGGTTGAGCGCAAGACCGGCAACGAGCACAACACATATCCCTTCGAAGCCAACTACTCGCTCTACGACACATCGCAAGACATCGACGGAGTGTGGAGCTGGAAAATCGACCTCTGCTACGGCGTGCAGCTCGAATACATCGCCGCCTATCCCAAACGCGACAGCGACACCTCGAAGCGCGGCACCGAAGTGGTAAGCGCCGAGGCACCCGAGATGAACTATGCAGCAGTGCCCGAGTCATACCATGCCGACCGCTACAACGCCTATGCCGTAACCAAACTCCCCTATCAGGTACAGACCGGCATCGACGACGTGGAAACCCTCGAAGACGGCACCCCGCGCTACTTCGACATCCAGGGCTACGAGGTGGCCGACCCGCAGACAGGCCGCGTCTACATCCGCATCACCCCCAAGGGCGCTGTGAAAGTCCGCTTCTGATCCCCCCTCCCTTATTATAGTTATAGGAATGAGCCTCCCGGAATTCTTCGGGAGGCTTTTTTTACACTCCCGCCCCATAAAATAAGTGTGTCCCAAAAATGAATTAACGTATACAAAATTGTCGCGGAGCCACAGCCGAAGGCGCATATAGTGATTCTGAGAAGCGCGTATGCGCTTCAAGAAAGTAGCCGGGGGTGGAGCGGCAGCGCAACCCCCGGTAATGTGAATTGAAATCATATATGGCATTGGAGCAGTTTGTAGGGGCGTGATAAATCACGCCCTAATCGGATATAAAAAAATGCTGGCGCGATTTATCGCGCCCCTACAATCTTGGCATAAACAGCCTTTTTGACACACCCTCTTTTTTCATCCCGCCCCATATTTCCGGCGCATTATTGCCGACCGCAAGGCGGTCGAATACGGTAGGCACGGGCAAAAGCCCGTGTTTCTAACGCATCCCGGAGGTTCGACTGCGGCCGCAGTCGAATAACAACACCTCATCATAACATGGGCTTTCGCCCATGCCTACCATATTAAGCGGCTCTGCCGCTTCTGCCCCAAAAAGGCTGCACCGGCCTCAAAAACATAAAAAAAGGAGAAAAAAAGACGCGAAAATGTTAAAAAGTTGCATTTTTCGTGAAAATTATAACGTTTTTGTAAAAATTTGATTAATTTTGCATTTCATAGTACATTTTTAATTAAAAATTTTCAAACCACCATAAGTTTCTCAACAGAAAACAAGGCTATCTGTAACCATTCATTCACCACTTAAAAATATTAATCAAACATATAGTCCAAAGTATTTACCAAGTATGAAAAAGCTGTTTCTATTACTCTTGACGGTGCTCTCCGTCACCCTGTGTGCGTCGGCGCAGACGCGTACGGTGACAGGTACTGTTGTCGACGCAGAGACCGACGAGCCGATTATCGGCGCCGCAGTCACCGACCAGGCAGGCAAGGGCGTGAATACCGACATCGACGGTAATTTCTCGATCGTGCTTCCTGAAAGCGTCACGAAGCTCACAGTTTCTTCGGTGGGCTACAACCCCATGGAAGTAAAAATCAAAGGCGGCAAGATGGAAATCCGCCTCACCCCCAGTGCCACAGCACTCGATGAAGTAATCGCCGTGGCCTATGGTACGGCCAAGAAATCGGCCTTCACCGGCTCGGCCACTGTAATCAAGTCAACCGAAATCGAACAGGCTCAGGTATCGAATGCCCTCGACGCCCTCACCGGTAAGGTTGCCGGCGTACAGCTCAACAACGCTTCCGGACAGCCCGGCCAGTCAGACCCCTCGATTTTCATCCGTGGTATCTCCTCGCTTAACGCAGGCAACGCCCCCCTCATCGTGGTCGACGGCGTGCCCTACTCAGGCGACATGAACAACATCTCCACCCAGGACATCGAGTCGATGACCATCCTCAAAGACGCCGCCTCCAACGCCCTCTACGGTGCGCGCGGTGCCAACGGTGTGATCATGATCACCACCAAGAAGGGCGGCAACAACGGCGAGGCTCAGGTTTCCATCGATGCAAAATGGGGTGCCAACATGCGCGCCACACAAGACTACAAACTTGTGAAAGACCCCGCAGCCTACTACGAAATGTACTACAAGGCCCTCTATAACTACTCCCACCTCCGCGGCTTCGACGACGGCAACGACGGCTTCATCAAATACGACGCCGCCCAAGCACACATCTGGGCCAACCAGAACCTCATCACCGGCGCGGGCATGGGTCTTGGCTACAATGTCTACACCATCCCCGAAGGCCAGTACATGATCGGCACCAACGGCAAACTCAACCCCAACGCCACACTCGGCCGCATGGCCACATTCCAGGGCCAGCAGTACTGGCTCACCCCCGACAACTGGCTCGACGAGGCCTACCACACCAGCCTCCGCCAGGAATACAACGTGTCGGTGGCCAACGGCAACGACCGCGGCAACTTCTACGCTTCGGCCTCTTACCTCAAAAACGAAGGTATCACCAACTCCTCCGACTACGAACGCTTCACCGGCCGCCTCGCCGCTGAGACACAGGCCAAAGACTGGCTCAAAGTGGGCGCCAACATGAGCTATACCCACTACCAGAGCCGCGCCCTCGACGAAGACGGCTCCTCCGCATCGTCGGGCAACGTGTTCACCGCCGCCACCCAGGTAGCGCCCATCTATCCCCTCTACATCCGCGACGCCAACGGCAACATCCTCGTTGACTCCAACGGCTTCCAGCGCTACGACTACGGCGACAAGGACAACGCCGGCCTCGAACGTCCCGTCTATGGCCAGTCGAACGCCCTCTCGCAGGCTATCCTCGACCGCGTAAGTTCCGAAGGCAACGCATTCAACGCCACCGGCTACTTCGAAGTGCGTTTCCTCAAAGACTTCAAGTTCACATCGAACAACAACGTTAACGTCGACGAGACACGCTCGACCCAGTTCACCAACCCCTGGTACGGCCAGTACGCCACTGCAAACGGTATGATCGCCAAAGGCCATGGCCGCTCCATCGACTACACCTTCCAGCAACTCTTGAACTGGAGCCACCAGTTCGGCGCACACAACGTGTCGATTCTCGCCGGTCACGAAAACTACTGGGCACGCTCCTACTCTCTCTCCGGCCAGAAAGAAAACATGTTCGACCCCTTCAACGACGAACTCGCCACTGCCGTAATCGTAGGCTCCACCAACTCTTCTTCATCCGCTTACAACACCGAAGGCTGGATTTTCCGCGGACAGTACGACTACTCCGACAAATACTTCGGTTCCGTATCGTTCCGCCGCGACGGCTCGAGCCGCTTCCACCCCGACCACCGCTGGGGTAACTTCTGGTCGGCCGGCGGCGCATGGATTCTTACAAAAGAAGACTGGATCTCGTTCCCCCAATGGGTAAACATGCTCAAACTTAAAGCATCTTACGGTGAGCAGGGTAACGACCAGAT
>CANRZQ010000094.1 GCA_947644475.1 uncultured Muribaculaceae bacterium | reverse complement strand
GCCTCACCATGCTCTCTCTCATCACATTTCAAAGGACACCGGGAATGAATGCGTTTGCCAATTCAAAGGACAAACGCAATAAGTATATCTTATACAAGAATTACGCGCTCATACAAGTCAAGCGCAAGGAAAAGTATTTCAATTTTTACATCGTAAACATCGGCCAAGATAAGTCGCTGATTTTCTGCCACGTACCCGAACTTTACATAATCGAGGAATTGCAAAATGACAGTGCGGCATTTCTTGAATTCTTACGCATTTCGCCCGAAACCAACAGCATCTTTCAAAACTCTATCGCACAAAAACCGTGCTTGCCTTACATATCCAAACTTAACGACATCACCTCCGAAAAAACTCCCGACAAAATGGAGTGGTGCATAGCAGCGTCATTGCTCACAGGCATATGCCCTCAGATGTTTGTGGACGGCACTGCTGAATTCCGTTTGATATTCGATGTAATGACAAGGCTGATGGAATCTTACGGCATATTTCAAAAAGCCTTCGCCCTCTACATGACCCACGGCACCAAAAGCCCGCTTATAAATAGTTTCAAGGCAAAAAAATCTGAAACAACCACAAAATTGGCCGAAGAACATGAGTGCGGACCTCAGTTTTTAGGAAAGGGAATTGCCGGCAACGACCTCAAGGATTTTGTCGACAAGCATAAAGTAGTGCTCGCAGGCCCCGACGGAGCGCAATTCAGCATTGGCAGCGCCATTCCCAAACGTTACATCAAAGAGGAATGCACATTGGTGATAAAAAGCGATATTTTCATCAAAGGCAGCCCCTGGTATTACTCTATAAAACTTAAACCATCCGGCTCAGGCTGGTGGATTCCTTCAATATTCATGGGCGAAATCAACGATATGATTTCAAAAATACTGAACCACACAAACACACGCAAATACGGCAAGATTCCACTGTCGGCCTACAAAATAATGCCCGAAACCAGCAAACTTTGGTTTTATTCCAACCTGGAGCACGAGGACATAAGAATACACCGTTTTGTATTAGAAAACGACAAAGGGCCTCATTTTCACGGAGACGTTCCTCCCTTCACAGCCGACGGCCAATATTTATGCGCCCGGTATTGGAGTCCGCTCTCCAACGAAAATATATGGACAGAAATGGGGCGTTTCTCCATGTTATTAAACATAGCATTTACAGTTACGTTTGAGTTCATAACCTACACTCCATTTTACTATGCCGAAACATTCAATGAGATGGGATTGAAGTTTTGGAAAGGAGTAAAACTCGGGATAAATCCGGCAAAGAGCATTTTCGACGCACTTCGCGGCAAAAAGAGCACATGAGATTTACGTTAATTATCGCCAATTAACCATTAATCTTAATTAACGGTCCATTCGCGGGCATTAGCGCAAAAAATAAATTTACGTTAATTGCCATTAATTATTCATTAATCAAAATTAACGGTCCATTCGCGGACATTAACGTAAAAATAATTTGCGAAATTCCGCCACGGCGAAGCCGTGACTCCTTGGCTAACCGGGTATGGAGGCGTAGCCGACATGCCCAGTAGCGCATAGCCTCAGTACAGGCACTGCGAAGCTGTGCCTCGTGCCAAATCACCATATAGAACATCTGCGAGGCACACGCTTCGCGGTGCGTCACATCCATCACGACCTGACCCCGCATGTCGGCTACGCCTCCATACGGGGTTAACCAAGGAACCACGGCTTCGCCGTGACAAACTTGCAAAACCTTATGTAATCTTGATTAACGTTCCATTCGCGGTCATTGACGTAAAAAAGAAATTTACGTTAATTGCCATTAATTATTCATTAATCAAAATTAACGGAACATTCGCGGGCATTGACGCTAAAAGACTATGCTTCCATCAGGGCGGAGCGGGCCTGCATGCAGGCGCCAACGAAGCCGGCGCGCGGGCCGAGGTTGGAGACGCGCACCTCGGAGTCGCGGTTGACAAGGTTGAGCGAGTATTTCTTGATGGCCGTAATCACGGGCTGTATTATATAGTCGCCTGTCTCTGATAGTGTGCCGCCGATTATCACAAGTTCGGGATTGAATATGTTGATAAGCCCTGCTATATGCTTGCCAAGTTCGCGCCCGACATTTTCCACGATATCGATGCAGAGCGGGTCCTCGCGGTTTACGGCGTCGATTATATGGTCGAGGGTGAGCGAGCCTGCGTCCTTTTCTATTATCGACGACAGCACTGATGTCTCGCCGTCGCGCACGCGCTCGATGAGTTTACGGTGAAGCGCCTTGCCCGAAACCTCGGTCTCGATGCAGCCTTTTTTTCCGCAATGGCATATGATCTCGTTGTTGTACACGCTGAAATGGCCAAATTCGCCGGCAAAGCCCGATTTGCCCTTGTAGGTCTTGCCGTCGATGATGATGCCGATGCCAAGGCCCCAGCCCATATTCACAAAAATGACGTCGCGCTCGCCCTTTACGCATCCGTTCATATATTCGCCATAGGCCATGATGCGTGTGTCGTTGTCGATGCACACGGGCATGCCTATTTTTTCGCACAGGATGTCGGCAAGCGGACGCTCTGAGAAATTGAACGTCGAGAAACTGTAACCCGACTCGGGATTTACGCGTCCTGAAATCGACACGCATATATTCAATATTTGCTCGGGATTGATGCCGGTGCCGCCTACAAACTGCTTGATGATGTCGACAAGCAATTCAAGCGACCGGGGGGTGTTATCGAAATCATAAGGGACATTCATACGCGTCTTCACCATCTCGCCCTTGAAATCCATCAGGCCGATGTTGACATTGAACCGGCGTATGTCCACACCCACGAAATATCCCGAACGGGGATTCAGTCCGTAAAGGTTGGGATGCCGGCCCGACGATGTCTCGAGTTTGCCATAGTCTATGATATACCCCTCCTCGCACATTTCGTTCATCATCTTTGTTACAGTGGGCACGCTCAGGTCGAGCGTGCGGGCCAGTTCGGGGATGGTCGACGTGCCGTTATATATATAATGAGTGATTATTTTCTTTTTATTTACGGCGTTTTTTGAGCCGAATTCTATTTCACTTTTAAGTGTGCGCATAAATAGAGGATTAGGAGGGAGGTTAATAAAAACCGGAAGTAAATACCTCTGCAAAAATAATAAAATTAAATGAAACCGACAAACTATTGCAAACATTCTAATTATTTCGTCTCATACAATCACTGCAAAGCCGTGGATAATTTACGAAATTTAAATTAATTAAATTTAATTAGGTTAAGACATGTTATAAAACACGCGTAGGGGTATAAATCGACGCATATCACAAACTATTTTAATATAAAATTCACTAATAATAAAAAAATTTAGTAATTTCTTTGGAAGATTAAATTTTTGTACATATCTTTGCGTCGTAAAAACCTCAAACCAATCATGAACATCAATCGTCGCAACTTTTTAAAGACTTCGGCACTCGCCTCGGCGGCTGCTTTTTTGGGTGGCGCGCCGGATATGTCGGCAAAAAAAACAGCGCAGACGGCTCCTGCCGCCTCATCCGATTCAGGCCTTATCGTGCCTGCCGGCGCAGGACTGAAAATCACCGGCACGTTCCTCGATGAAATATCCCACGATATCCCCCACCAGAACTGGGGTCCGAAGGAATGGGACCGCGATTTCCAACACATGAAGGCCATCGGCATCGACACGGTGATCATGATTCGCTCGGGCTACCGCAAATTTATAACCTACCCGTCGAAATATCTTCTCGGCAAGGGCTGCTACATGCCCTCGCGCGACCTGCTCGACATGTTCCTGACCCTCGCCGACAAGCACGGCATGAAATTCTGGTTCGGCCTCTACGACTCGGGCCGCTACTGGGACACGGGCGACCTCTCGTGGGAGATAGAAGACAACCGCTACGTTATCGACGAAGTGTGGGAAAACTACGGACAGCACCACCCGAGTTTCGGGGGCTGGTATATCTCCGGCGAGATTTCCCGCGCCACAAAGGGCGCCATCGACGCATTCCGCGCCATGGGCAAGCAGTGCAAAGACGTGTCGGGCGGCCTCCCCACCTTCATTTCTCCGTGGATCGACGGCAAGAAAGCCGTGATGGCCTCCGGCTCGGCCCTCACCAAGGACGATGCCGTGTCGGTAGAGCAGCACGAAAAGGAGTGGAACGAGATTTTCGACGGCATCCACGATGTGGTCGACGCCTGCGCCTTCCAGGACGGACAGATCGACTACAACGAACTCGACGCTTTCTTTGAAGTGAACAAACGCCTTGCCGACCGCTACGGCATGCAATGCTGGACCAACGCCGAATCGTTCGACCGCGACATGCCCATCCGCTTCCTGCCTATCAAATTCGACAAACTTCGCATGAAACTCGAAGCCGCCAAACGCGCCGGCTACGACAAAGCCATCACATTTGAATTTTCACATTTTATGAGTCCGCAGTCGGCATATCTGCAAGCCGGCCACCTATACGATCGTTACTGCGAATATTTCGGTATCGACCCTCAGCCAGTTCAAGTCTAATATTATTTACATTACCGGACCAGAACCCCGATCTTAGCCAAAATCAAAAAACGTTAAATTCGAATATCAATGGAAAACAAAAGATATACCACATTTCTGGCAGTAGTGGCCGCCCTCGGAGGGTTTCTTTTCGGCTACGACGCCGCCGTGGTATCAGGTACAGTTTCACAGGTTTCAAGCCAGTTCTCACTTGGAGAAATCCAGGAAGGCTGGTTTGTGGGATGCGCCCTCATCGGTTCAATCATCGGCGTGCTTTTCGCCGGAAATCTTTCCGACCGGTGGGGCCGCAAGCCCACCCTTCTCACGGCTGCACTTTTCTTCACGGTAAGCGGCCTTGCCTGCGCCTTGGCCCCGGGATTCTCCTCGCTTGTAATGGCACGCTGGCTCGGCGGCATAGGCATCGGCATCGTGTCGATAGTTTCTCCGCTCTATATCTCGGAAATATCTCCGGCCAAATACCGCGGACGCCTCGTCGGCCTTTACCAGCTGGCCGTGACGCTCGGCTTTCTCGGAGCCTACCTCATGAACTTCCGCCTGCTCGACCTCTCCACCTCCGGGCTGCATTTCCAGTCGGCCCTGATGGAAGAAGTGTTTGTGTCGGAAGTATGGCGCGCCATGCTCGGTTTCTGCGCCCTGCCGGCCATCCTTTTCTTCGGCATTATCTTCTTTATTCCGGAAAGCCCCCGGTGGCTTATCGCACAGCGTCATGAGACGCGTGCCATTGCCATCCTCAAACGCATATACGCCTCCGGAGCCGAGGCTCGCAACCAGCTCATAGCCACGCGCGATGTAATCTCCGGCGACGTCAAGGCCAATTTCAAGTCGCTTTTCCGCCCTGGCATACGCCGCGCGGTAGCAATCGGAGCCGCCATCGCCATCCTCGGCCAGTTTATGGGCGTGAACGCCGTGCTTTATTACGGCCCGACCATCTTCGAGGAAGCCGGCCTCAGCGGCGGCGACGCCCTGTTCAGCCAGGTGCTCGTAGGCATCGTCAATGCCGTTACCACCGTCCTGGCCATCTTCATCATCGACCGTTTCGGCCGCAAAGTCCTTGTATATTACGGAGTATCCGGCATGATTGTGGCCCTACTGCTCATCAGCGTCTACTTCGGCATGGGCGAGTCGCTTGGCCTCGGCAACAGTTTCCTGCTGGTGTTCTTCCTGGCCTATGTGTTCTGCTGCGCCATATCCATCTCGGCAGTTATCTTCGTGTTCCTTTCGGAGATGTATCCCACGTCGGTGCGCGGCATGGCCATGTCGGTAGCCGGACTCTCGCTGTGGGTGGGCACCTACCTTATCGGCCAGCTCACGCCCTGGATGCTCGCCACGCTCACACCTGCCGGCACCTTCCTGTTCTTTGCCTGCATGTGCGTGCCTTACATCCTTATCGTGTGGAAACTCATGCCCGAGACCACCGGCAAGACCCTCGAGGAAATCGAGCGGTTCTGGGCCGCCGGAGGCAATGCCGACAGCACTCGGCAATCCATATCAGCAAAATAGCATAATCAGACCAAAATCAAGTAGCCAGGTCCTTGAGCCCCGCGGGAAGCGTCCGCGGGGCGCATGGCCAACACAGCCTGCGCACAAACCTTTCTCTCCTTCAAAAACAGCAACAATTTACATAATAAGCCAATAACACATGAATTTCAAACAGCTATCGCAACAGTACAAGGACGAACTGCTCGACCGCGTGCTTCCCTTCTGGCTCGATAATTCCCAAGACAAGGAATACGGCGGATATTTCACCTGCCTCGACCGTGACGGACGCGTGTTCGACACCGACAAGTTCATCTGGATGCAAGGACGCGAGGTATGGATGTTCTCCATGCTCTACAACAACGTCGAGGCCCGCAAGGAATGGCTCGAATGTGCCCGCCAGGGAGGAGAATTCCTCAAGAAGCACGGCCACGACGGCAACCTCAACTGGTACTTCTCTCTCGACCGACAGGGCAATCCGCTTGTAGAGCCCTACAACATTTTCTCCTACACATTCGCCACCATGGCGTTCGGCCAGCTCAGCAAGGCCACAGGCTCGCAGGAGTATGCCGACATCGCACGGCGCACTTTCGACATCATCCTCTCCAAAGTCGACAATCCCAAGGGCAAGTGGAACAAACTCCACCCCGGCACACGCAACCTCAAAGGCTTTGCCCTGCCCATGATTCTGTGCAATCTCGCACTCGAAATAGAGCACTTGCTCGACGAGGACTTCCTGCGCTCCACTATCGACACATGCATCTCGGAAGTGATGGACGTGTTCCGCCGCCCCGAACTCGGAGGCCTCATCGTGGAAAACCTTAACTCCGACAACTCGCTCATCGACTGCTTCGAAGGCCGCCAGATCACTCCCGGCCACGCCATCGAGGCAATGTGGTTCATCATGGACCTCGGCGAACGCCTCGGCCGCCCCCAACTTATCGAAGAAGCCAAAAACACCGCCCTGCTCATGGCCGAATACGGCTGGGACAAAGAGTTCGGAGGCCTCTTCTATTTCATGGACCGCAACGGCAACCCGCCCCAGCAACTCGAATGGGACCAGAAACTCTGGTGGGTGCATATCGAGACACTCATCGCCATGATAAAAGGCTACCGCCTCACAGGCGACAGCCGCAGCCTCGAATGGTTTGAGCGCGTGCACGACTACACATGGAATCACTTCCGCGACACCGAGCACCCCGAATGGTTCGGCTACCTCAACCGCCGCGGCGAAGTGCTCCTCCCGCTCAAAGGCGGCAAATGGAAAGGCTGTTTCCACGTGCCCCGCGGCCTCTACCAGGTATGGCAGACGCTCGAAAAAATCCGGAAAGAAGAAAATGCAAAATATGCTTCACTCGTAACATCCAACTAACCAAATCACCTAAATCACTATCCAATGGAAAGAACCAAACAAGTCGGATCCATTTCGACAGGCCGCAGGCTCATGACCTGCCTCCTCGCCGTTTTGGTCTGTTTAGGCGTTTACGCCAAGGAAATCACGGTGCATGGTGTTGTTTCGGACGAAGGCGGCCCGCTTCCGGGCGTTGCCGTGTCCGTAAAAGGCACCGGCAAATCCGTGAGCACCGACATCGACGGCAACTACCGCATCAATGCCGACTCTAACGGAACTCTCGTATTTTCATACGTGGGAAAACACACTCTTGAAGAAAAAATCAACAACCGGGCCGAAATCGACGTAACGCTCACCGACAACTCCACCGCTCTCGACGACGTGGTTGTCGTTGGCTACGGCAAGCAGAAAAAATCGTCGCTTACCTCGGCAGTATCGGCAATCAAAGGCGACGAACTCCTCAAAGGCCCGTCGACCAACGTGAGCCAGATGCTCGGCGGACGCCTGCCCGGCATCTCATCCGTGCAGGAATCCGGCGAGCCGGGCGTCGACCAGGCATCGCTCAAAATCCGCGGCTCGGTCTACTCCGTGGCATATGTAGTCGACGGCTATCCCGTGCGCAACATCAACGACCTCGACCCCAACGATATCGAGAGCGTGTCTGTGCTTAAAGACGGCGCTTCGGCCGCAATCTACGGCCTCCAAGGCGCCGGCGGTGTGATTATCATCACCACCAAGCGCGGCACCGAGGGCAAGACCAAGGTGACCTACGACGGCAACTTTGGCGCGTCGCTCAACGCCAACTTCCCCAAATTCATGAACGGCCCGCAATATGCCTACTATTACAACATGGCCCAGATGATGGACCAGCTGGCCTCGGGCGCTATCACCGACCGCAGCCAGTACAAGCCGTTCTTCACCAACGATCAAATCGACATGATGCTCAACGGCGACCCCACCGACGGCTGGGACAATGTCGACTACATCGACGAGGTATTTGGCACAGGCTTCAACCAGAAGCACTCGGTGACCATCTCCGGCGGCTCCAACAAAACCCGCTACTTCATCTCCGGCGGCTACCTCGGCCAGAGCGGTAACATCGACAATTTCGACTACCGCCGCTACAACGTGCGCGCCAACATCGACGGCGAGATTGCCAAAAACTGGCACTACAAGTTCGGCATGTCTTCCGTAATCGGACGCCGCTCCACTCCCCGCTTCAACGCCGGCGGCGGCGACAACGGCTACGAGGAAGTCGGCTTCCTTTCAATCGCGCGCCAGACCATCCAGATGCACCCCTATCTGCCCAAGCGCATGAACGACATGTACACCGCCGCAATCCAGCGCAACACCGGCCTGCCCAACAGCCCGCTCGCCGCAATCTACGAATCCGGCTACAAGAAAACACGCTCGTTTGAAGGCGACATCAATTTCGAGATATCTTACAACGTACCCTGGGTAAAAGGCCTCTCGCTTAAAGCCAACGGCGCATACAACTACCTCACCTCCAAAAACAAGAACCTTACCACTCCCTACTCGGTGATGGGCTACAACGGCTCGGCTTGGTCGAAATACGCCGACCCCGAAGGCACTGCCAACGGCACAAAACTCGGCGAAGGCCAAAGCAACTACGAGCAACTCGTGGGCCAGCTCTCAATCAACTACGCCAACACATTCAACGAAGTGCACAACGTGGCTGCCCTCGTTCTTGCCGAGGCACGCGACAACAAGAGCAACGGCATGAGCGCCTACGCCGTGAAACTTCCCTTCGACCAGCTCCCCGAACTCGGATTCGGACAGCCCGCACAGGACCCCATCGGAGGATGGAGCGCGGCATCCCGCTCGGCAGCCTACCTCTTCCGCCTCAACTACGACTACGACGGCAAATACCTCGCCGAATTCACCGGCCGCTACGACGGCTCGTACAAAT
>CANRZQ010000093.1 GCA_947644475.1 uncultured Muribaculaceae bacterium | reverse complement strand
GGACAAAGGCAACGACTACTCCGAAATACTCCCGCTCGTGCGCAAGAAAGTGAAGGCTATCGTGGCCATGGGTGTCGACAACAGCAAGATTCTCGATTTCTTCAAGGGCGAAGTAGAGCAAATCGCCGACACTCACTCTCTCGACGAGGCTGTGGAGACTTGCCGCCGTCTTGCATCCGATGGCGACACCGTGCTCCTCTCGCCATGCTGCGCATCGTTCGATCTGTTTACGTCTTACGAGAACCGCGGCGAACTCTTCAAGGCCAAAGTGCATTCATTAGAAAGCAAATAAGATATCCCCACCCTCTCAAACCTCACAAAAATGGAACTGACAGCAACAAAGCCAAACACAGCCAAAACAGCAGCAAAAGCCGATACTGAAGACATAATTTCGGTGAAGCCTCACCGCACCGACGCCCAGATATGGGGCATATACATCGGACTGTTCCTCATATCTATTGTCGAACTTTACAGCGCGTCGTCGCACGAGGTGAAGGCATCGAATATCTTCGGTCCGTTCCTGCGTCACATCTTTTTCCTGGTCACAGGCCTGGGCATGATGCTGATGCTGCAGCGCACCCACTACCAGAAATTTCTCAAATGGACCAAGTGGTTCGCCGCAGTATCAGTGCTGTTCATGGCCTATACGCTCGTCAACGGCGAATATATCAACGGAGCGCGGCGCAGTTTCTCAATCGGCATCGCCTCCATTCAGCCGGCCGAGATGCTCAAACTGTCGGCTGTGCTTGTCATAGCCCTTATCCTGTGCCGCTCGCAAAAGAAAGGCATGCGCGACGTTACCGACATTGGCCTTTGGCGCGTCACCGGAGCCGTGATGCTTTTTGGCGGACTGCTGTTTTTCCAAGGACTTACCAACACGCTTCTGCTCATGGCCATATCCCTGTCGATGATGGTAATCGGCGGCGTGAGCCTTCCTAAAATAGGAAAGGCTTTTGTCGTGTTGGTCATATTCGCCGTAGTTGGCCTCGGAATCAAGGTGCTGTTCGGGTCCGGCGAAAAGAAAGAAGTAGACGTTGACGACGTTCTGGTCGTGCCCGGCACGGAATACGTTGTGGCACGCGCCTCAGAAGATTCAAAAGTTGCCAACGTCGGACGTCTGCAAACATGGGTCAACCGCGTCAATCGCCATTTCAAGACCGGCAAATGGCGCGACCCCATCAATGATGAGAACCAGCAGGAACAATACTCCTATCTCGCCCAGGCCCACGGCGGCTTATTCGGCGTGATGCCCGGCAACTCCCGCGAGACAGCCCGCCTGCCCCTGGCTTTCTCCGACTATATCTACGCCATAATTATCGAGGAACTCGGCCTCGCGGGCGGCATCGTAGTGCTTGTGCTCTACCTCTGGCTGCTGGCACGCGCCTCGGTGGTGTGCCGCCGGTGCCAGACGGCATTTCCCGCATTCCTCGTGCTTGGCATGGCCGTATTCATCGTATTCCAGGCCATTGTGCACATGTGCATCGTAACCGGAGTGTTTCCCGTCTCCGGACAGCCCTTGCCGCTTATATCGAAGGGCGGCACGTCGATATGGATCACTTCGATAGCGTTCGGAATCATGCTCAGCGTGAGCCGTTTCGCCGCAAGAAAGAACAAAAACGCCGAAATCAAACAGGAAATGAATATCCTTTCCGAAGACTTGAAGGCTCAAAACCCGACATAATGACTGATACTGGTAAAAAAATAAATCGCGTGTTGATTTCCGGAGGCGGCACCGGCGGACATATCTTCCCCGCCGTGTCAATCGCAAACGCCATCCGGCACCGCTTCCCCGATGTTGAAATTCTCTTTGTTGGCGCCGAGGGACGCATGGAAATGGAGCGTGTCCCGGCCGCCGGATACAAAATAGTAGGGCTGCCCGTGGCCGGATTCGACCGCAAACGCCTGTGGCGCAACTTCGGCGTGCTCCTAAAATTGTGGAAAAGCATGCGCCGTGCAAAAAAGATACTTGCCGATTTCCGTCCCGACATAGCGGTGGGCGTCGGCGGCTATGCTTCCGGCCCAATGCTTAAAGCCGCCCAGAAAGCCGGCATCCCGACAGTGCTTCAAGAGCAGAATTCATATCCGGGAGTCACCAACAAGATTCTCGCCGCTAATGCCGACGCCATATGCGTGGCATATCCGGGCCTTGAAAAATACTTCCCGGCCGACAAAATCACCCTCACCGGCAACCCCGTGCGCAAGGCCCTGTTCGAATGTCGCCTGCTCCGCGACGAGGCTAAACGCCTGCTGGGCTTCAACCCCAAAAAGCCGCTGATTCTCGTGGTGGGAGGCTCCCTGGGAGCGCGCACCATCAACAATGCCATTGCCGAAGGCCTCGACCGCATGGTGTCGGCAGGCGCACAGGTGCTCTGGCAGACCGGCAAGAACTATATCGACGAGTGCAACCGCGCCTCAGCCGGCCGGGGCGACGTGCAGGCCGAGGCGTTCATCTCCGACATGGCCACAGCCTACACCGCCGCCGACCTTATCGTGTCGCGTGCCGGAGCCGGCACCATCAGCGAACTCCAATTGCTCGGAAAAGCCGTGATTCTTGTACCCTCGCCCAACGTGGCCGAAGACCACCAGCGCAAGAACGCCCTTGCCCTCGCCGACCGAGGGGCGGCCCGCATGGTGCTCGACGCCGACGCACCGGCAAAACTTGTCGACGAGGTGATATCCCTCCTTGCCGACCGCGAAGGCCGCCGCTCCCTCGAGCGCAACATCGCATCCATGGCCTTGAAAGATGCCGACGAGAAAATCGTCGACAAAATCGTGGAAGTCATAAACAAGAAATAAGATGAAAGCCAACAACGTATATTTCGTAGGCATCGGCGGAATAGGCATGGCTGCCATTGCCCGCTACTATATATCGGCCGGCCTCAATGTCGCAGGCTACGACCGCACGCCCTCTGCGCTTACTCGCGCCCTTGAAAGCGAAGGCGCACAGATAAGTTACTCCGACTCCCTCGACGCCATCCCGGAAGATTTCCGCAACCCCGCGTCAACCATGGTTGTGTTCACACCCGCTGTACCCGAATCCAACATCCCTCTGAAATTTTTCCGCGACAACAATTTCGCCATCCTCAAACGTGCCGCCGTGCTCGGCCTCATCACACGCGCCTCGAAAGGCATCTGCTTCTCAGGCACCCACGGCAAGACCACCACATCGTCGATGGCCGCACATATCCTCCATTCGTCGAAAATCGGATGCAACGCTTTCCTTGGCGGAATCCTGCGCAACTACAACTCCAACCTGCTGCTTAGCAAGTCGTCGCCTTATTCCGTGATAGAAGCCGACGAATACGACCGCTCGTTCCACCAGCTCACCCCCTACATCGCCGTAGTGACCGCCACCGACCCCGACCACCTCGACATCTACGGCACCGAAGAGGCCTATCTCGAAAGTTTCGCCCGGTTCACCGAACTCATCCGCCCCAGAGGAATCCTTCTGCTCCACACAGGCCTCAAACTGCGGCCGCGCCCCGACAAGACGGTGAAGACATACACCTACTCCCGCAACGAGGGCGACTTCCACGCCGCCAACATCCGCATCGGCCAAGGCACCATCGTATTCGACTTCGTGACCCCCGGCGGCATCATTCCCGACATCGAACTCGGAGTGCCCGTCGACATCAATATCGAAAACTCAATAGCCGCAATGGCCGCCTGCCTGCTCACCGGCGACATAAAGCCCGACGACCTGCGCGCGCCAATGGCCTCTTTCTTGGGCGCGGAGCGGAGATTCCAGTTCCTGCTCAAACGCCCCGACCGCGTCGTGATCGACGACTACGCCCACCATCCCGACGAACTGAGCCAAAGCATCCGCTCGGTGCGCGCGCTCTATCCCGACAAGAAACTCACCGTGGCTTTCCAGCCTCACCTCTACTCGCGCACCCGCGATTTCGCGCCTCAATTTGCCCGCGCACTGTCAATGGCCGACGAGGTGGTGATGACCGACCTCTATCCGGCACGCGAACTCCCTATCGAAGGCGTAAGTTCTGAAATCATATTCGACCGCGTGGATTGCGACAAAAAAATATTGATTCGCAAAGAGGATTTTGTAAATACGATGAAAAATCGTAACTTTGAAGTCCTTTTAGCACTTGGTGCGGGCGACCTATCTCTCCTGCTCCCCTCGCTTGTTGAACAATTATGACCAAACAATCTGTAATACGCTGTATACTTTCGCTGGTGATGCTCGCATATCTGTGTGTGTGCATCCCGCTGTTCAACATCCAGGCCGCAAACGAGCCTTACAATGGCCTTGACATCAACGTCATCGACCCCGACAACCGCCGTTTCGTCACTATTGACGACATAGCGTCGGAACTGGGGCCGCTCACCGTCGATGTGGAGAAATCGCCTCGCAACGCCATCGACACCCGCTCTATCGAGGCTTTGATACGGAAAATGGACAATATCGAAAGCGCCAACTGCGTGATGCTCAACAACGAGGCGCTCCGTCTCGACGTGGTGCCTCTCCGTCCGGTGGCCCGCGTGTTTGAGAATTCAGGCAAAAATTACTACATCAACCGTACAGGCAAGAAAATGCAGGGCGGCCCGCGATTCCGCGTCGACGTGCCGGTAATAACAGGAGCGTTCACCCCCGACCGCACTCCTATGATGGCCATACCCGTAATCGACCACATACAGGCCGACCCCGCCCTCAGGGCCCTCACCTCGGCCATACATGTCGATGCCCGCGGCGACATATTCCTCCTCCCCGCCGTGCGCGGCCATGTCGTCAACCTCGGCGACGCATCTGCCCTCACCGACAAATTCGCGCGACTTCTCAAATTCTATCAAGACGTGCTCCCCGTCAAAGGCTGGGAAACATACGACACCCTCTATGTGAAATGGCGCGGCCAGATTGTGGCCCATATCCGCGACTACAAGCCCGAGCCGTCGCCTGTCGTTGTCGAGGAACACGACGATATCGACGACGTGGGCACAATGCTCACTTCCGTAAACAACTGAATATAATTATCAACCTCTCTCAAATTTCATAACCCCTAACCACACATCCCATCATGGAGCAGAGATATATCGTAGCGGTCGAACTTTCCGGATCGCAAATAAAAGGAGCACTCGCATCTGTCGACGCCGACGGCACCCAACGGCTCCCCGAGGTCCACGGAGTGGCTATCGAGGACCAGACCGGATGCGTGCAATACGGCCGCGTCCAAAATCTCGTCCAATCGGCAAAGACAACATCATTTGTAATTCAGAAACTCGAAAACCTGCCGGCCATCAAAGGCGGCAAGATTGAATATGCCTACGTAGCCCTGGCCGGACGCTCGCTCGGCTCAATGCAGACCATGGCCGAACTTACGATGCCCACCGAGATGGAAGTGACCGAAGAAATCGTGCGCCGACTCTACAAGGAAGCGTCGAAGCCTGTCGGCCCCGACCGCAAGGCCTTGAAGGTGATGCCGCGCAAATTCATGATCGACAACCAGCCCGTCACAAACCCCGTGGGAGCCATCGGCACACGCCTGCGCGGCGAGTTCACTGTCGTCACATGCTCCGTCACCAACCACCGCAACATGGAGATGGTGATCCAGGACCGCACCAACATCACGGTCATGGAATATGTCGTGACTCCGCTCGCCATAGCCGACATGGTGCTCACCGACGAGGAGCGGCAACTCGGATGCGTACTCGTCGACATCGGCTTCCAGACCACCACAATGGCCATATACAAGGACCGCGCCCTGCAATATCTCGTCACTCTCCCCATCGGCTCCAACAATATAACCCAGGACATTGCCACAGGCCTCACTCTCCCCACCGAACGCGCCGAGGCAGCCAAGCGCGCCCAAGGCAACGCCCTGCCAGAGACTGCCGCCACAGGCAACCCCGACTACGACCGCATCAACAGTTATGTACAGGCCCGCGTCGGCGAAATAGTGGCCAACGTCACCGCCCATATCGGATTCGCTAAATACAAGCCCGCCGACCTCGCCGCCGGATTCGTGCTCACCGGACGCGGAGCGAAACTTAAAAATTTCGACCGCTTTGTCGAGAAACAAAGCAAGATGAAAGTGCGCATGGCCTCCGTGCCCGCCACAATAAATCTTGCCGCCGCATCAGCATCTGCCGCCGACCTCGTGTCGCTCATGGCCGTTGTCTACCGTGGCGCATCTGCCACGCAGGATCCTTCGTGCATCGAATTCGACAACGTAGTAGTCGAACAGCAGACTCTCGACATCGAGCAGCACAGGCCCGACACACAAGCCAGCACCGCCTCTGCCGGAGGATTCGTGCCTTTCGACGACACCCACTCCGACGACAATTGGGACATCGACGACGAAGAAGCCGAACGTCGCGCCGCACTGCGCCGCAAAGAGGCCGAGCGCGAAGCCGCCAAGGAAGCCGAACGACGCCGCATCGAGGCAGAACGCAAAGCCGCCGCCGAGGCCGCCGAAGCCGAGCGCAAGGCACGCGAGGAAGCCGACATAAAGCCAGAGAAACCCTCGCGCAAACCCGGAATAGGCTTCAAGATACGAACATTTGTGTCCGATATCTTCCAAAAAGGCGCCGGAGAGCCCGACGACCAGGACCTCGACGACGACGCATAATATCCTCTTCTCTTAAAATAACCGCGCACGATATATAATCACCAAAGTTCGACCCTAAAAATGGAACAACAAGATATACAATCAAACCACGATTTCTCCCGTCACCCCCAGAAAACCGATGCCGCACCCGGTTCCATAAAGGTTATCGGCGTGGGCGGTGGCGGCGGCAACGCCGTGAACCATATGTACCGCCACGGCGACCCTATCGTGTCGTTCATCGTGGCCAATACCGACCGCCAGGCTCTCAACAACTCGCCCGTGCCCAACAAAGTGCTTCTCGGCCCGTCTATCGCAGGAGGCCGCGGCGCAGGCAACAAACCCGACGTGGCCCGTGAAGCCGCCGAAGAAAGCGCGGCCGAAATTGCCGAACTGCTCTCGCGCGAGCACACCGACATGGTGTTCATCACCGCAGGCATGGGCGGCGGCACAGGCACAGGCGCATCCCCGGTGATTGCACGCATTGCCCGCGAGCAGAAAATCCTCACAATCGGCATAGTCACCATACCCTTCCTCTTCGAAGGACAGAAAAAAATCATAAAGGCTCTCGACGGAGCCAAGGAAATGAGCCGCTATGTCGACGCCCTGATGGTGATCAACAACGAACGCCTCTCGGAGATTTACCGCGACATGAATTTCCTCAACGCTTTCCGCAAGGCCGACGACATCCTCGCCATGGCCGCCATGAGCATCTCGGAAATCATCACCTCCGACGGGTATATCAACCTCGACTTCAACGATGTGAACAGCACCCTGCGCGACGGTGGCACGGCGATTATCTCCACCGGCTACGGCGAGGGCGAGAACCGCGTGACCAAGGCTATCAACGACGCCCTCAACTCGCCCCTGCTGCGCAACACCGACATCTTCGGGTCGAAGCGCATCCTTTTCAACCTCTATTTCAACCCCGACGCCGAGCAGGAATTCAAAATCGACGAGACAAACCAGATTACCTCGTTTATAAACAATATCGACCCCAACGTCGACATAATCTGGGGTGTGCACCTCGACCCCACTTTGGGCGACAAGGTGAAATTCACCATCCTGGCCGCAGGCTTCGATGTGTCTGTGTCGGAAAACGCCGACGGTCCGGTAATTTCCACGCCCAAAGACACCGAAACCCGGACCGACGAGGAAGTGCGCAAAGAAAAAGAACGCCTTGCCGAGGCCTACGGACGTGAGAAAATTGAGGAAACGGAGCGTATCAAGACCGAGCAGCGTTTCATTATCCTGCAACCCGACCAGATCGACGACGACGAGGTTATCAAGATTCTTGAATCAACCCCTGCCTTCAACCGCGACAAGCGCATCATCACCGGCATCAAGGCCGGCATAACCGCTCGCAACGATGAATCTGCCGACACTGCGTCAAACACGCCGGCGGCCACCCGTCAGCAGTCGTCCGACTCCGAGATAAAGGCCTCGTCATCCGAAGTTACACCCGGCCAGAACTCCGCCTCCGCCAACAGCATCGACTTCTCCGACCTGCTCTAACCCAAGTATAAAACGATAAGGTATAAGTGACCGACAGCCTTATCGCGCTCATCACGGCGAAGCCGTGGCTCTTATGTTAACCCCGTATGGAGGCAAAGCCGACATGCGGGGGCAAGCAAAGGCTAATCAATCACGGTATTGGAGCGGAGGCCGGCCGGAGCGTTCGATTTACTTATACCTCATCACTTATACTTTATCACTCATACTTCATACCTATTTCTGTGGGAATAAAATCTCTGGCAAAAGACACGGCCATCTACGGCATGAGCAGCATTATCGGGCGCTTTCTCAACTGGTGCCTGGTGCCGCTCTACACCCATATGTTCTCAGCCGAGCAATATGGCGTGGTCACTTTTGTCTACTCTGTGGTGGCCCTTGTGCTCATCGCCCTCACCTACGGCATGGAGACAGGCTTCTTCCGATTTGCCAACCACGACCGCTGGCGCGACCCGATGCAGGTCTACTCCACAGTGCTCATCTCTCTGGCCACATCCGGCGCTTTCTTCATCGCCGCCGTGGCACTGGCATTGCATCCGCTCACTTCAATGATGCGATGCGACGGCCACCCATCGTGGGTAATGATCATGGCCGTATGCGTGGCTGTGGATGCTTTTTCGGCAATCCCGTTCAGCTACCTGCGCTTCCGCAACCGCGCCATGCGTTTCGCCGTGCTCAAACTTGTGAACATAGGGCTGAACATAGGGCTGAACCTCTTTTTCATACTCATGTGCCCGTGGCTTATGGATATCGCGCCGTCGACGGTCGACTGGTTCTACCGCCCCGACTTTTCAATCGGATACATTTTCCTTGCCAACGGCATATCCTCGGTGGTGACTCTGGCAATGCTCATCCCCGAGATGCGAGGCTTCCGCTGGCGCTTCTGCGGAAAATTATTCCGCAGCATGCTCTCCTACTCTCTGCCGCTCCTTGTGCTCGGCCTGGCCGGAATCATGAACCAGACCATCGACAAGATTATCTTCCCCGTTCTCTACAAAGGGCCCGATGTGATGGACCAGCTCGGCATCTACGGAGCCAACTATAAGATTGCCATCGTAATGGTGATGTTTATCCAGGCGTTCCGTTTTGCCTACGAGCCTTTCATTTTCGCGCAAAACAAGCAGGACGGACACACATCCACCGCCGCCTATTCCCAGGCCATGAAATATTTTGTGATTTTCGCCCTGTTCATTTTCCTTGGCGTGATGTTCTATCTCGACATACTGAAATATTTCATAGCGCCGAAATTTTTCTCGGGCCTCGCGGTGGTGCCAATCGTAATGCTCGCCGAACTTTTCTTTGGCATTTTCTTCAACCTGTCGGTGTGGTACAAACTCACCGACCGCACCATCTGGGGCGCATGGTTCTCTCTTTTCGGCCTGGCCGTGACCC
>CANRZQ010000092.1 GCA_947644475.1 uncultured Muribaculaceae bacterium | reverse complement strand
CGGTTGTACCGCCCCAAGAGAAATATGCAATCAAAACCTTTTTCCCTGAGAAATAATCAGACCCTCCGCCTTCGCCGGGCTGTTCAGGCCGAGGCTGCGACTGTTCGGGCACTTCGGGGTCGGTTGCGCTGCAAGACATAAAAGTCAACAGCGTCAGAATAGAAAAAAGAAAATACTTCATGCTTTTTAGAATTTAGAATTTTACAGTCGCAAAATTACCCACATACATCGAGGCCGTTGTTATTCTTTTTTCGGGTCGTTATTACAAAATTTCCGAAAAGTATTTTCAAAAAAATCCCGCAAATTCCTTTTCGGGGAAAAGTGCATTGAAAACCGTAAAATTTGTAATATCCCTTTGGCCAACCGTTTATAAATTTGCATCGGTCAATCATGCCCTCGACGATGCTCCTCTCTATAATTATAATTGAATAAACACTTAAACACCGGATATATTAATGAGAAGACTATTTTATCTTGCAGCGGCCCTGGCAATTGCCGCCGTCGCGCTCCATTCATGCTCAAACAAGCATACTGAGAGAAACAACAGCGAGGAGAACAGCGCAAAAGTTTTAATATGCTATTTCTCTGCAACCGGAACCACCGAGAAGGCCGCACAGCGTATTGCCTCCCTTACGGGCGGCGACATTCACAGCATCGAGCCACAGGTGGCTTACACCGACTCCGACCTTGACTGGCGCGACTCACTGTCGCGTTCTTATGTCGAGATGCACAACCGCAGTTTCCGCCCCGCCCTGTTGGATTCTGTGACAGATATGTCCGGCTACGATGTAGTGTTCATCGGTTATCCGAATTGGTGGAACACACATCCCACCATCATAAATACTTTCATCGAGGCCAACGATTTTCAAGGCACGACAGTAGTGCCGTTCATGACCTCCGGAGGCAGCAATATAATCAACAGCGAGAATGAACTGCATGAGGAATATCCCGCCATCCGCTGGGCGAAAGGCATGCTGATGAACAGTGTTTCAGACAATGATATTAAAGATTGGCTTAACGAAATAGGAATTTAAAATGAAAAAGGTATTTGTATTCGCAGTCGTGCTCATCGGCTCTATTTTCGGCATGACGGCCCAAGAAAATTCTTTCACCAAGGAAGAACAGGAAATGATCGACCTGTCCAATGACAAATGGCAATGGATGTCAGAAAAAAATGTGGAAAAACTTGCCGATTTATTCCATGAGACATCGCAATTCGTACACATGGGCGGCTACTGGGGCAAGGAACAAGAACTGAAAACAATAAAAGATGGCGGCATCTGGTATAAAAAGGCCGAGATTCACGACCAAAAGGTAAAGTTTACCGATAACACAGCCACCGTTTACAGTGTAATCCATCTGAATTCTGAGGTGGGTGGCCATGCAGTCCGCTTCCCTTTTATCGTAACTGAGGTCTTCGTAAAGGAAGGAGGCAAATGGCTTTTGTCATCATTGGTTTTCACCCGCACTTTGGGCGATTAAATTTCGGAAGAATTTTTACCCGGCATTAAAACACAATTACATGAAACTTAAAACATTTTTTATCATGGCAGCATCAGCTATCAGTTTCGGCACGGTTCTCCATGCACAGGATAATCCGTGGGGGCTTGTATATGAACAGGCTATCACCGAAAACATACCCGGCAAGGTGAATATCCACCCTGTAAAATACAATCTCGACGGCATCGAGATAGCCGCAAACGTCTATACTCCGGCCGATTACAATCCACAGGAAAAACAATATCCTGCAATCGTCGTCGCACATCCCAACGGCGGCACAAAAGAACAGGTTGCCGGGCTTTTCGCACAGCGCATGGCAGAGAACGGCTACATAACCATTGCCGCCGACGCCTCATATCAGGGCGCAAGCGGCGGTGAGCCGCGTCACACCGACCGTCCGGCAAACCGCATCAATGACATTCACGGAATGGCCGATTATATATCCACGTATCCCGGCGTGGACCCTCAGCGCATAGGAGCCTTCGGCATCTGCGGTGGCGGCGGATATACTCTCGGCGCTGCTAAAAGCGACAAGCGTTTCAAGGCTGTGGCCACACTCAGCATGTTCAACTCCGGACGCGTGCGCCGCAACGGATTCATGGACTCGGCCATGCCCACAATCCAGAATCGGCTCAAAGAGGCGTCGGATGCAAGGGAAAAAAGAGTCGCCACCGGTGAAATCGTCTTCACAGGCGACATGAACCTGACTGATGAGGAGATTGAGAAACTGCCATTCGACCTCTACTGTGAAGGCGCTATCTACTATAACCGTACGCACGCCCATCCCAACTCGACGTTCCGCTACACCATGGAGAGCCTTATGGATTTGATGACATGGGATGCCACCGACCAAATCGACCTTATCGACGCCCCGCTGCTCATGATGGCAGGAAACAAGGCCGACACATTCTACATGACCTCCGACGCATTCGAGAAGGCAACCGGCACCACCGACAAGGAACTGTTCCTCATTCCCGGAGCCACACATATCTCAACCTATTTTGTGCCCGAGTATGTAGACCAAGAAGTTGCAAAACTTACCGAATTCTTTGGCAAGAAACTCTAACCTCACCTCCTTATGAACCGATTGATTATCTCATTTCTTGCATTTTTACCTTTAATTTGCATGGCAATGAAAATAGACGATTTCAAGCAGCCCTATCCGGCAGGCACAGCAATGGAGGGCAATCCAAATTTCACCGGCACGGCATGGCTATATCCTTTGAGTCATGAGCCGGAACTCAATGTGCCCATGTTCAATGTAACGTTTGAGCCCGGATGCCGCAACAACTGGCACCGACACAGCGGCGGGCAAATCCTTATCGCAACCGCCGGCGTGGGCTATTACCAGGAGAAAGGCAAACCGGGCCGCCGCCTCTTCCCCGGAGATATAGTCGAGATTGCTCCCGGTGTTGAGCATTGGCATGGAGCAGCCCCCGACAGTTGGTTCGCTCACATTGCCATCGAGTGCAATCCGCAGGCCAACGAAGTGACATGGCTCGAGCCTGTCGACGACAATCAATATGCCGAGGCTACCTCCAATCCCGCGGCGGCAAAAGACCTCTCTGAGCGCCAACAGGCTATTGTGGCCATTGCATCTTACGCCGCCATAGGCGACACCGACGGCCTGCGCAAGGCTCTCGTGCAAGGATTGACGGCAGGCATGACTGTAAACGAAATAAAGGAACTGCTCATACAGGCATATGCCTACTGCGGATTCCCCCGCTCGCTCACTGCTCTGGGGGTATTCAACAGTCTGCTCTCCGAACGCACGGCAAACGGCATAGCCGACACCGAGGGCGAGGCCGCAAACGCTGTAACCGACATTGACAAATACGGCAAAGGCGCGGAAACCCTGAGCACGCTTTCCGGGATTCCGGTCGACGCCCCGGCTCCATGGTATCAGGATTTTGCCCCCGGCATAAACAGATTCCTGAAAGAGCATCTTTTCGCCGATATTTTCGGCCGAGGCGTGCTGCCATACGCCGACCGCGAACTTGCCACAGTGTCGATGCTCACCGCGCTCGGAGGCGTAGAGCCTATGGCGACAGGACATATCGGCATCTGCCGCAATCTCGGAATCACCACAGCGCCACTGAATGAACTGCTCGACATCGTGGAACGAAACATAGGGCCGTCAAAAGTAGAACCCATACGCAAAATTGTAAATCAATGAAGAAATTACTCATTTTAATTGTTTCGGCTATGGCAATATCTTCATCGTATGCCGAGGGCATTGTAATCAAAAAACAGGGGCAATTTCCGGTAGGAGGCACTGTCATAATGCGCGAGGGCACTTTCAATCCCGACACTTTCGTCGGTTGGGCCGAGCAAGACCAGGCCGGCCAGAGTTTCCGCTGCGACCATGCTTTTGCCCGCTATCAGATTCCCGCCGATGCGAAAAATATGCCGCTTGTGTTCGTGCATGGATACGGAAGCGACGGTGTGTGCTGGGAAACAACCCCCGACGACCGGCCAGGATTCACAACACTTCAGCTTGCCGAGGGGTATCCGACTTATGTGCTCGACCTCCCCGGCCGCGGACACGCCTCGCGCACGAGTGCGACGACCACCGTCACCCCCGTTGCCGATGAAATGTTCTGGTTCGACATATGGCGTATGGGGATTTATCCCGAATGGAACGAAGGGATTCAGTTCCCGAAAGACTCACTCAGCGTGAGCAACTTCTTCCGCCAGATGGTGCCCGACCTTAGCAATCACATGCTCGATGTGCCGGCACTCGATGCCATGGCTGAGAAAATAGGAAATCAAGTGCTGGTGACACACTCTGCCGGCGGATTTCCCGGCTGGATGGCGGCAATGCGCAATCCCGAGGTAAAGGGCGTTGTCGCCCTCGAACCCGGCGGTTTTGTATTCCCTGAGAATGAGGTGCCCGCTCCCCTGCCCGGCCTTACCGGCGGCCTGAAAGGTGTTGGCGTGCCTATGGAACAGTTCATGGAACTTACAAAGAAGCCTGTCGCTATATATTTCGGCGACTATATTCCCGAGAATAACGCCACCACATTAGGCGGGAGCAACTGGGAGGTACGCCTTAAAATGGCCCGTGAGTTTGTATCGGCGATAAACCGTCACGGAGGAGATGCAACCCTTGTCCTCCTGCCTGAGATAGGAATAAGGGGCAACAGCCATTTCCTCATGCAGGAACTCAACAATGATGTGATAGCCAAACATGTAGCCGAATGGCTGGATACAAAATTTCAAAAATAATTTGTATCTTTGCGATTGAAAAAAATCGCAAGCCATGACAGACGAAAAATCATTTGACAGAATCATCATCACCGACACACTGAGCGAGATAGCCACCGAGAAAATGGAAGGCTATCTCGCTCATGCTCTTTGCCTCGACGGGAGCATGGATTTTGATTTCAACGGAAAACGCTTTACATTCGGGCGGCACGACTTGATGATAGTACGCAAGGGAGGACTTGTCGACAATATGCGCTGCTCCGATAATTTCAAGGCAATGGTTATCTATATCGACTCAGGCTTTGTCGAGCATTGCACCCCGCAGTCAAACTATGGCATGAAAGGGCAACTCGCACTGTTCATGAATCCTGTGATCAGCCTCAACGATGCCCAGTACTCGCTCTGCCTTCAAGATTTTCAAGGCGTGAAATATCGCTGCGAGACCACAGGATTTGTTTTCTATGAAGAAAGCATCCGCTGCGCGGTGCAACTCATGATTCTTGACTTCTTCGACTTCCATGCCTATAACTATGGCGAGGGCTCCATCACGCCGCAATATGCCGCCGTAATGAACAAATTTTTCGCCCTGCTCGACAGCGGAGTTTACCGCGAGCACCGCGAGGTGACATTCTACGCCTCCGAACTCTGCATCACCCCCAAATACCTGTCGGAAATATGCAAAAAAGTGAGCGGGCACTCGGCCAACTTCTGGATCAACCGCTACACCTCGCTCGACATTTCCCGTCAGTTGCGCGACAAAAGCCTGACCTTCGTTCAGATTTCCGACATGTTCCACTTCTCCTCCCCCGGCTATTTCAGCCGCTACGTCCAGAACAACCTCGGCATGAGTCCCTCCGACTACCGCGAATAGCACATGATATATAAGACTAAATAAAGGCGCAACCTCAATCTCGCAGGTTGCGCCTTTCTCTATGAAAAGAGTAAATCAATGGTGGTTATTTGTCTGTCTGCGGATAACCCGGCTTTACCGGGATACGGCCATCGTCCATTGCCGCGCTGTATGCCAGCCACGCCACTATCGCTGCATTTACTTTCAAGTCGTCCAACGACAATCGTTCATAAGTATCCATCGTCGTATGGTAGGTCCTGAAATAGTCAAGAGGGTCCTGGATAAATTGAAAGGCCGGCAGCCCCAGTCGACTGAAACTCACATGGTCTGTACTGCCTACCGACATAGGCGATAAAGTGTCGAATCCTAATGATACCAGGGGCTGTTTCCATGCTTCAAAATATGGATATGCCATATCATTTTCTTCCATATATACACCCTTGAAACGTCCGGAGCCAAAATCCATGTTCAGGTACAAGGCAAAGTCGTCATATTCCGGCAATTTTTTCTTTTGCTCCGCATCGTATAATTTTTGATCGGCATATCCTCTCGAACCGTACAGTCCTTGTTCCTCTCCGCCCCACAGGGCAAGGCGGATAGTGCGGCGAGGCTTTATATCGAGTGCTTTAAGTATGCGCATGGCCTCTATCATAGTTATGCATCCGGAGCCATTGTCGGCTCCACCTGTTCCGCCGTGCCAAGAGTCAAGATGTGCGCCGATAAGCACAACTTCTTTTTTGAGTCCGGGGTCTGTGCCCGGTATCTCGGCGATGATATTGTTGATTTTCTGATTGTCGGTAAAAATGTTTCTTACATCAAGTTCCATTTTCACCTCATCGCCGCCTTTAAGAAGGCGAACCATTCTGCCATGGTCCTCGGTGGGCAAGACAATCTCCGGCACAGGCTCAGTGTCTCCTACTTTATAATTGACTCCTCGTGAGCCCGGGATATTGAAACTCCCGTCGCCCACGATTACAGCCAACGGACGCTCTTCCTTGATAAGCGAGTCGATTGCCTGCTGCAATCCTTTGTTAGAACTGTACGACCATCGTCCCCACGGATTTGATGGACGATTGTCCTTTGTCATTTCGGCGAGTTCCTCATCGGTATATCTTTTTGCCATAGGCCGGAACGACAGTTCATATTCCATTGCAATTGGCATCACAACAACCTTTCCATGGAGTTTGCCACGATAGTTTGATAATGAAGTCGTATCGGCGGCTTCAAGCAAGATGCAATCACCCGTAACCAAGCCATCCGTGCTGCCGGACCACGCTTTGGGATTTGCAGCGAAACTGCAATAATAAGGAGCGGTCATAGCCACATAGTTCTTTTCGTTATCCCAGCCGCCTTTTGCAAACTCTGAGGCAAATTCTGCGTGAGCATTGTCAAAGCCAAAACCTTTCAATGTATCAGTCACGAGTTGCTCTGCCCGCATTTTTTGCCTTGATGCCGCAAGACGTGAACCGAGTTTGTCTGTTATTAAATGTGAGATGCCTTCAATCTGAGAATGATTGAATGCCTGGTCTTTTACCCTATACGCCATTTCTTCCGGCTGGCGTGTCTGGGCATGGACTCCTGCCGCAAGTAAAACCATGGCGACAAAAGTCAAGATACTTCTTGTCATTGCTATATAAACTTTTGTAGTAATATTTGCAAAGGTATTTCTTTTAATTTGTAGCCACTTAAACAAAATTTCGGTGTGTCATACACTTTTTTCTTATTTGCGGCACGATAGCCTTTATTTTCGGAAAAATGGTAAAAACTCCCGGAAATAAATGCAGGCGCAATCCAGGCATGCGTTAGTAATTTTGCATATCGAAAACCTTATTTTTAGTTTTTATATGAAAATGACTGTTTTAATATTGTCTGCAATGCTGCTGTGCGCTTCATGCGCAGAAGATGAGGACATTATAAAAGAAGGGGATTCTATGAGACCAGAAACTGAAATTACAGCAGGCGGCGACAAAGAGAGCGACAATAAGCCATCGGCCAATGGCAAATTTACATTATCATCGACTGTCGCAGACGTAATTTCCAATCCGGCTTTTGAAGATTTTGGACATCTGCTATTCCCGGTTGACCGGAATATCTCGCGCTCAATGACGCTTGCCGACATCAGTTCTTCAAGCGTATATGTCTGGTATAGCCATATACAGCCGGAGAAAACCGTGGAGATAATCAACCGGCTCTACAACGATGCTGTGGCCGGCAAACAGATATTCTACCGGATATATTCCGATGCAGAAATTGCCGCAAATCCATCGAAAGCATATACCGGACTATTCCTTTTCAGAGGAGAAGCCGGAAAGCCGTTTGCCATTGCCAATGCCGGAGGCGGATTCATGTATGTCGGGGCCATGCACGACAGTTTCCCCCACTCGCTTGAAATCAGCAACGCGGGATACAACGCATTTGCACTCATATACCGGCCCGATGACCCTTACTCAGATTTGGCAAGAGCGATAGAATTCATCCACGATAATGCAGTGGATTTGGGTGTCAAGTCCAACGATTATTCTCTCTGGGGCGGATCTGCCGGCGCAAGAATGGCCGCGGTAGCAGGCAACAAGGCCTATCTGCAACAAATTACCGGCCGCACGGATATTCCGCAGGCATCGGCTGTGATAATGCAATACACCGGTTATACACAAGCCTCACAGTATGATGCCCCGACTTATGTATGCGTTGGCTCAAACGATGGCATTGCCTCATGGCGAAATATGCAAGGCCGGCTGCAACGTCTTTCTGCAATGGGCATCCCAACCGAGTTCCATGTCTATGAAGGATTAGGACATGGATTTGGCATTGGCACAGGAACAGTTGCTGACGGATGGGTTAATGATGCTCTTAAATTCTGGCAAAAGAATATGAAAACAGGCGATAGTGCCGGAATACCACCTGTATATTCCGACTGAAAAACCGAAAAAAGTGTAATATCTACCGCCATTTTGCAAACGCATCAGGCTTTGGTCATTTGTTCTTTTACTGAATTCAAAAATACAGAATATGAAAAATAGAATATTAGGAACGGCATCATCGCTCGAAGTTTCCGGCATCGGACTTGGCTGCATGGCCATGAGCCACGGCTATGGCGAGCCGGCCGACAAGAAAGAAATGATAAAACTTATCAGAACTGCCCATGACCTGGGGGTTACTTTCTTCGACACGGCAGAAGTGTACGGTCCATACACCAATGAAGAACTTGTAGGCGAGGCTCTTGAACCGATAAGAAACGAGGTGAAAATCGCCACTAAGTTCGGCATAAGCATGAATATGGACGATTTTAAACAAGTGCTCGACAGCCGTCCGGAAACAATACGCAAATCAGTCGAAGGCTCGTTGAAGCGGCTTCGCACCGACCATATCGACCTTTACTATCAGCATCGCGTCGACCCCGCCGTCCCAATTGCAGATGTAGCCGGAACTATCAAAGACCTTATGGTCGAAGGCAAAATAATTCATTGGGGGCTTTCGGAAGCCGGCGTGAATACAATACGCGAGGCAAACTCAATTCTGCCGCTGACAGCCGTACAGAGTGAATTTTCCCTTTTCTGGCGTGAGCCGGAAAAAAACCTCCTGCCGGTACTTGAAGAACTGGGCATCGGCCTTGTCCCATTCAGCCCTCTCGGCAAAGGATTCCTTACGGGCGGCATTACAAAAGACACAAAGTTCGGCAAGCACGACTTTCGTTCTTCCGTGCCTCGTTTCCAAAAGGAAAACATCGAGGCGAATATGGCGCTCGTAGAATTTGTAAAATCTATCGCCGAGAAAAAAGACATCACCCCGGCACAGGTTGCCATATCCTGGATTCTCTATCAGAAACCCTGGATTGTCCCCATCCCCGGCAGCCGCAGCCTCAAACACCTTGAAGACAATATTGCAGCAGCCAATGTATCCTATACCCCGGAAGAAATGGCCGAAATCAATGCCACACTCGACACAATAGTAATCCAAGGCAACCGCTATAACACCAACAACCAGTCCCATATCGGGAACTAAGTTTGTCACAAAAGAAAGTTAATACTTTGAGTGTAGGGACGCACGGCTCGTGCAATGC
>CANRZQ010000091.1 GCA_947644475.1 uncultured Muribaculaceae bacterium | reverse complement strand
AGCACAACCTTGCCAAGGTTGGGGTCGCGGGTTCGAGTCCCGTTTTTCGCTCAAACCCTCCCTCTTCCCGTAAAAATCATCTTTATAACTCCCAAAATGTCCGGATGGCGGAATTGGTAGACGCGCTACTTTGAGGGGGTAGTGAGAATTATCTCGTGTGAGTTCGAGTCTCATTTCGGACACTTGATGCCGAGCGATTTTTTAATCGCCCGGCATCTTTTTTTATATCTCAAAACAATACATTCAGATTATGCAGGTATTGCAGTGAGGGTGTGTCAAAATACCAAAGGTAGGGACGTACGGCCCGTGCGTCTGGGAAATCACATTAGTAATTGACTGATAATCAATTATTAATCTGCGGACGCACGAGCCGTGCGTCCCTACAATCTCAGCATAAACTGCACAAGCCGTAATTCCGGTGCATTATTATTTAACAGGCGGTGAGTGTTCCTACATAATTGATTCAAAATAATTTGTGAAATCCGCGAAATTTGTGTAATTCGTGATAAAAAAGAGCGCGTTCGCGCTCCGGGTACACAAATTACACAAATTCCACGGATTTCACAGATTACCCAAGAATCGCTAACGCGATTCCATGCTCCGCATTTTCGGCTTGCGCCGTGATTATATCAACCATGCAGGAACACAATCCGGAGGATTGTGTTCCTGCCGGGGCTATCAAATAATTTACTTTATGAATATTTTGCGGCCTTTTTGGATGTAGAAGCCACGGGCGAGATTGGGGCCTTCGACACGGCGGCCGTCGATGGTGTAGTAGGTGTTGTCGGAATCGACGGCGCTGTTTTCAATGCTCTCAATCGACGTTGTTGTGTTGTCGGGGCGGTAGAAGTACATATTGTCGATGTAGTGGTCTTTGGTGCCGTCGGCATCCTGGCCGTCTTTGCCGGTGAGTTTGATTGACGCGATGTTGTCAAGCGCCTGTCCTTTGGCTGTGAATTGCGACAAGGGTATGTCGATGCTGTTCCATTGCCCGGGAACAAGCGTATTTGACACGTACACATTTGGGTCGCCGTTGAGATGCACCGAAACGGCTTCAGCATCTACGGGGTAGACGTCGATGTGGAAATGCTCCATATCGGAGGCATCGATGGAAGCGAAGTTGTAGGCGGCGAAATTGTAGGTGGCGAGGTGAAGGGCCTCGTTGCCTTCGAGGCTTTCACGGCTAAGGCCGCCGTCCTTTGTTTTGAGCCACTGCCATGCCCAGTCGGGTATCGACAGTTCGGGGCAATTGTAACTTCCGCTGTAAATAGCCTTTACATTGGCCTGAGCATGGGCAGGCACGGGAGCGGCGGGGATTGAGACGGGAGGATTCTCCTCGCCTTTGTTGTCGTCGCCGCTGTCATCGCCATAGAAATAAACGTTGTCGATGTAGATTGTATTGTTGCTGCCGCCGGACCATTTGAGCTGGAAATATTTTGAAGAATCCACCCCTGTGAAATCGGAGAGCGCGAAATCGAGGCAGTTCCAGCCGGCCGAAAGGCTCTTCGACACCAGTTTTTCAACAGGACCTTCCACAATGGGGCTGAACTGGATTGTAAAAGGCGACTCGGCATAGATGTCCATATGAATATTCTTCATCGCGCTCATGTCGATGGCAGCATAGTCGGTGTTGAGGTTGAGGCCGAGCCATTGGAACGACTCTACTTTCAATACTTCGTCGCCGCCCTCGGTCTTAACGGTAGAGAACGATTCGCCGGACGAGCCCCAGGTGTCGAACCAAGGCGAGCCGACCGCTGTGTAAGCGTCGCTGTAAATTGACTTAACCGTGGCTGCGTCCCTATCGGGCGTGTGAGCCGAGGGGATAGTTGTTTCTGCCGGAGGAGTTGGCTCAGGATCCGGCTCGGTGGTGCGTCCGGGATAGACGATATTGTCGGTTTTCTGATATACTCGCACCCAATCGATATACATAAAGGCTTCCGAGCCTTGGTTGGGCAGCGCAGTGACGCCTTCGGCATTGAATATTTGCGGGAAATCGCCTCCGATAGCCAGGTTGAACAGGATATGATAGGGCTTATGGGTATAAGCATAAGGGCTTGTGCCGGGGCCGATGTCGGCTATATAGTAAGGCGATTGGCCGTCGACAGAGCAAATGACCTGAGTGTCGGTCCACTCGCATGTGAAAGTGTGGTAGTTCCCGTCCTGGATGACATAATTGTCGGTATTGTTGGTGGCATATTGCATATGCTGGTCCCATGACGGCCCCCAGTGGAGCGCGCCGTTGTAGAAACAGTTCTCACGGCCGCCATAGCCGCCGACATTGCCCGATTCAAGGATGTCGATCTCGCCGCAATAAGGCCATCCTTTGGTGGTGATATCCTCGCCGAGCATCCAGAAAGCGGGCCAGAGGCCGCGGGCGGTGTATGGAAGTTTGATGCTGGCCTCAACCTTGCCGTGGGTGAAGTAGACTTTATTGCAGGAATTCACACGGCCGGAGGTAAAAGAGCGGCCGTTGTACGATTCACGACGACCAACGAGCACAAGATTGCCGTTCTCGATACGCGCGTTGCTTTCACGGTTGGTGTAATATTGCAATTCGTTGTTTGCCGGATTGCTCACCACCTCGACATTCCAGTTGGAGCCCAGAGTATTGCTGTCGAACTCATCGCTCCACACCAACTTGTAGTCCTGCGCGCTGCCGGAAAAGGCAAGAAGCAAGACAGATGCAGGAATTAGCAATTTTTTCATTATTCTTTAAGGTAAGATTGTGATATGGGTAGAAGAATATGGCCGGGACACCGGCCGGAAGGATATTTCGGCAAAAATACACAAAAAATACCAATATGACAATGGCATAACTGCAAATCGAAATATTTTTGCAGAAAAAAATTAAAAAATAATTGTTATAGAGCGAACAAATAATTGATTTATGTGTTATCTTTGCAGTATGTCCATAGCCCGGCCATGACGGATCTATTTGGATGGCACACCCTCATAACATCGTTTTCTAACCTAAAACCAACCTTTATGACAACTTCCTACATTTTTCTTGCCGCGGGTTTTGAAGAAATCGAAGCCCTGACCACTGTCGACATCATGCGCCGAGCAGGAATGCACGTCCTCACCGTATCTATCGAAGACTCTCTGCAAGTGCCAGGAGCACATGGCATCCCCGTTGTGGCCGACACACGCATTTCCGACATCGACTTCTCGCAAGCCGAATGGCTCATACTCCCCGGAGGCATGCCCGGAGCCACCAATCTTGCCGCATGCGCCCCATTATGCGACGCTTTGAAAGCCCATGCTGCCAAAGGCGGCAAGATAGCCGCCATATGCGCCTCTCCTGCCGTGGTGCTCGCCCCCCTTGGCCTGCTCGCACAAAAGGACGCCACCTGCTATCCCGGATTCGAGGCCGTATGCTCCACCCACGGCGCCATCCTCCGCGACACCCCCGTAATAGCCCTTCCTACGCTCGTCACCGCCAACGGCCCCGCTGCCTCCATGGCTTTCGCCCTCTCCATCGTGGCCAACACACTCGGCGCTCCCCTCGCCCAGGAAATAGGCCAGGGCCTGCTTTTCTACAAGAAAACAATGAATTTTTATTTCTGACCCCATACCGATAAGAACAATCAAGGCGACGATCCCGGCAAGGGCATGTCGCCATATCGTTTTTATCCCGAAACATTCGTCAAAATGAGACAGGGCAAATATTTTCAGGAGCGAAACAGCATAAACGCATGGTTCAATCGGCCTAAATACCGGATATGGAAATATCTTATATTTGCAGATGGAGCCGCGCTCATCCTTTTGCTTCTGGCCACTGCCATATGGATAGACAGCCTGTCGTGGCAGACTGTCATGATAATGCGCGGATGCGCAGGGATATTGGGCATTGTGTTTGTCGTTTTAGCCGCAATATACTGCTATTTAGTGTATCGTGATTATATACGGCACCGATTCGGCAGGAGATAGAAACCACAAAAGCCAAAGGCGATGCCCTTGGCTTTTTATTTTCGCAAGCCGGAGGCTCGCGTTCCTATGTGCTGATACGGTTATTTCATGATTTTTTCGGCGATGGTGCCTTTTACGCGGATGTAGAGGCCGGGGGCCGAGGGTTCGGCGCCGAGGCGCACGCCGGAAATGGTGTACCAGGATTCGGGTGCGTCTGAATCGGCCGTGGCCGAGCCGATGGATGCCGCGGCGGGAAGGACGAGCGTGGCGTGATAGGTGACCGTCTGGCCATTGTCGTCGTCCCACTTGTAGCCGAAGCCGCCGTAATTGTTGGAGCCAAACATAGGCTCGCGGAAGGTGATAACGCCGTCGGCCAGTTTGTCTTTACGCTCTTCGGCGAGCATTTGCTTGATCTGGTCTTTGAGGTAGCCTCCGGAGAATGCAAGCACGCCGGCATCGTTGCCGATGTAGTAGTTCCAGTATGTGCCGTTGTTCATGCCCGAGAATCCGGAGTATTGCGGCTCCATGATTACGAGTTCGGGGTCGGTGGCATCGATTATGATCTTAGCGGAATGCTTATTGTTGTTGTACATTGCCATCGGCGACACACTGCTTGTGTAAGGGTCGATGATGCGGTACATGCCCGGCTGGCCGGCGCGTTGCTCTATCTCCACCTCCCATTCGTTGCCTGCGGGGTCGCCCACAAAACCGGGGAAAAGGAATCCGTCGGTAAATGTGGCCTTGCCCAGCGCGTTCCATACGGGCTCGGGTGTGTTGCCCGTGGGCAGGTATATCACCGAGGGATAGTAAGCGTCGCCGAATCCCGACGGGATATATGCCACATCAGATGCTGTATGTCCGTATTTCGGGCCGGGGATGTTGATTATCCCTGTTTTCGCGTCGTAGGTGGCGGCATGGCCGTAAGCGATGATGTCGGGCTTTGAGTTGCCTTCGTCGAGATATTGCTTTCCGGCGTGTGATATGTAATAAGGCGTGGCATAGCGGTTGGCCTTTGAGCCGGGGTTCTTGTGCTCGAAGCCCGATACCTGCGGAGTGATAATAACGAAGTCGGGGTCGGTGGCGTCGACCACTATGTCATAGGACTCGGTGGTGTTGCCATTGAGGTGGATAAACGGGAACCTGTCGGAAGTCCAGGGCGATGCGAGCAGGAACATGCCGGGCTGGCCGTCCTTCTCGTAGATGTCGACGGGGAAGATGTAGTCTTGCGGATTGTAGAATTCCGAGGGGGTGACAGTGAGAGCGGGGAGCACCCATCCGTCGGCCATGGAGCCGGTGCCGAGCAGAGTCCATCCTTCACGGCTGGGGCCTTCCACGGCTTTTGCGGGCTTGACGGTGACACCGTCGAGCATCATCGAGTTGCCGATGCCGTCGCCGCTTTGACGCACATACCGGAACCCGATGCGCACGTTCTTGCCTGCAAAAGCGGCAAGCGATGTGGCAAACTGATGGTATTGCAGGTTGCCGTACTGATTGAAGCACACAGCGTCGGGATGGCGGCGCACCTCGTCGGCCTCGAGATCCCAGGCTTCTTCCCAGGAGTCGCCGCCGTCGGTGGTAACCATCACTTTGAGAGTATTCTTTATGTCGGAACGGTCCTTGAAACAAGATTTGTTCCAGTCCCACTCGTACACGGTGGAATAGTCGCATTGGAGATAGAACGACAGTTCCTCATTGGCTCCAAGCGATATTTCGGGGGTGATGAGCCATTCGTCCTGGGCGGCGTTCGAACTTCCGCGCTCGTCGTCGGTGAATCCGAAATGGATAAAAGCCTCGTTCCAGCCGTCGGGAGTCATTTCCTGCATGAATTCCGACGATTCGTAGACATACCATGTGTTGTTCACATTTCGGGCGAGCATTTCCGGCGTGGGATTGTGGGCGTCGGTGCACACTTTCGACCACCCGTCGGGAATCCAGTTCAGCCCCATGGATGTGTCATAGTCCTCGAACCCTTCATAAAATGTTACAGGCTCGATGTCGGGCACACGAGAGGCTGTTTTTGCCGGCGCGGATGCAATGGCCGATGAGGCCGCAAGCATGGCGATAAGCGGCAGGATGGTTCTTTTCATTATAATGATGGCTATGGTGGGTTACTTGCGCATGATTTTCGACACTGAGCCGTCGGCGTGACGCAAAATATAGATGCCCGGGGCGTCGGCGCTTTCTACGGCAATGCCGGCCGGGGTGAATATCGAGGTAACGGGCGACACCGCCGATGTGGAGGCGTCGGCGATACCGGCAGCCGTGGCCTTGACCTTTATCAGTTCAGTTACGCCAGGCGCGCCGACTTTTACAACAGCCTCGGCCGGAGCATCGGTAGATGCCGTAAACGTGACGGCTGCCTTGTCATAGCGTCCTGACACAGTGGCCGACAGCCAAGAGGGAAGTGCCGATCCGTCGGGCTGCGCAATCACGAGAGCCGAGGCATCGTAATACGAGTCGAGGCTCACTGCCGCGGGCGAGGCGTTGTCAATCTCAATCTCCGTATTCTCGGCTTTGAGCCAGGGATAGAAGGCATCGAGACATATGGCGAACGACACATTGAGCAGGCCATAGTCGCCGTAGAACTGTCCGAGCGGCACTATATCGTATGTTTCCGCACCGGCGGCTACGGTGTGGCGGCGCACGTTGCCGAGCGACACGCCGTCGATACGCGGGAACATCGAGTGCAGCGGGGCAAACCAAGTCACGTTAGCCGGGTCGTTGTAGCCCGAAATCATTATATGGTAAGCCTCGGCCTCGGTATCGGAAAGCACTGCCGGGCTGTCGAATTTAAACGGAATGGTGAGGTAAAGTTGAGTACCGCCTTCTATTTTCTCGGCTTCGGAGCCACGGCACACAGCGCGTGCCACAGGCGTTGCGGCCTGCACTCCGCCGTTCACGGCGTAAATCTCGGCCACAAACTCGGCCTCGTCGGTGATTTGGCCTTTGGCAAGTGTCCAAAGCCCGTTTACCACGAGCGGCGCCGATGGAGCCTCAAAATAGTTGAGGTAGGCAACGGCTTCGGCATAGTCGCCATCGGCCGCGGCATCTGCGAGGGAGTTCTCGGTCCACCATTGGCGTGTACGGTCGCTATATCCGAAAATAGGCACGCTCGTCTCGCCATAGTCGTAGGCCGGAGCCACGGATATATCGATGCCGTCGGTGCCGAGGTTAAAGGGTATGAGGCCGTATGTAACGTTGACAATCTCGCCTGTCGACGAATTTTTCCCTTGCAAAGTGGCGTCGCCGCCCATCTGCATGGCCCTTATTGGCTCCTGATACCAAGCCGCGGTGTAGCCCTCGGCCTCGCCTTCGAGCACGGGAGCCGAATAGTAGTTGGTGTAGGCAGTGGCATCGGGCTGGTAGAATGTGCTGTATTCCACTGTAAGGTCGGTGTCATTGGTGTTTGACTCTGCGCCTGTCACCGGATCGGCATATCGCCATGTGTAGGTGGCGTTGTCCACCCCGGTAAGATTGGTCCACGTCACGGGAGAAAACACCGGATAGAGAGCCACATCGTAAGGCGAGGCCGACCACATTGTCGACGAAAAGCCAAAATACAGCGTGCTGAGCGGAGCCTGATAGAAAACAGGAAGCAGCGGATACTCTATCCTCACATTGTCGAGGAAGATAATATTGCCGTCGTCGGCCTTATAGCGGAAGCCGACACGCACGGTGCGGCCTGCGTAGTCGGCGAGCGGAATAGTGCGGCTGAACATGCTTGTAGATTCCGACATGGCCATGTCGTCGTACGACATTTCCATATAGTCGTCGACAAAGTCCTTCACCATAGTCCATTCCCCGCCTTCGGGCTGCACCCATATCTGGAACGACGATGCCACCTCGCGCTTGATGAACTGCCCGGTGGTGCCGTCGTAATGGTCGCGGTCGAGAATAAAGAAATATGCCGGCGAGAACCATGTGTCGAAGGTCAATTCCATTCCTTCCTTGATTGCGACGGCCGGCGTCACGAGCCATTCATCCTTGGGCGTGCCCATAGGATAGAGCATGGTCATATAGTAATCGCCGTCGGACGGGGCCGGGGCTCCCGTGTAGCGCGGACCGGCCACCCAGCCTTCTACTGCCGACATGGCAGCGTCGGTACGGATGCGCTCCCAGCCGTCGGGCAGCCAGGTTTTGCTCGTGCCGTTGGCGCCTTCGAAACTCTCGCTGAGCGCAGTGAGCGGCTCTGCTCCACGGCTTTGCGGAGCGAGCGCAGGGCGCACCGTGCTCTGGTGGACCGACAAAAGGCCTGAGCGGGCAGGAGCCTCCGGAAGATTAATTACTTGCGCGATGGCCGTGGCGGCCGACATTGAAATCAGGATAGTGGACAGGAATCTCATAAGTGTTGTTCAGAGTATAGTATATTATTCTTCTGCGGCTTCAATCTCGGATGCAAGCACTTCGGCCTGAGGCTCCTTGATATTGGGTTCTTCGAGACCAAGACCCTGCTTGCGGTCGATTACTTTGAGGATAAAGCCGATTATCAGCGCGGCAAGCCCAAGGCAGGCAAGCATGACAAGCGGAGCGGTGTAATTGTAACTTACGGCGGCTTCCTCGGCGCTCATGGTGCCGGCGGCCACGGCGTCGACAACCTGCGGGTTGGTGCTGTCGAGCACCTTGCCGATAAGGAGAGGGAACAGCCACAGGCCAATGTTCTGAATCCAGAAGATAAGCGCGTAGGCCGAACCGATAATCTTCGAGTCGACTAATTTGGGCACGCTCGGCCACAGCGATGCGGGCACAAGCGAGAATGATGCGCCAAGCACAAGAATAGTGAGGTAGGCCACAATCACGCCGCCGAGGTCGTTGCCTTTGAGTTGCGGAAGCACAAATGCAAACGTAAGGTGGCAGGCGATGAGCAGAAGCGCACCCACGATGAGCATCGAGGCAGCCTTGCCCTTATAGTCGACATATTTGCCGAGGATAGGAGTGATGCCCACGGCCAGGAGGGGGAACACGGCGAAGATAGCCGCTGCCGACTGGCGCATGTAGCCAAAGAAGCAGTAGCCCACGAGAGCCACAATGGCAAGGGCAAAAAGCGCGCCCTTGGCAGCCTTGTTTTTCGAGAAATTGCCCGCGAAAGCCGCGCCGGCCACAACGAGCATTATCACATATTGAATCACCGTTACGGCATCAGAAGCCCAGAACGACTCTGCTCCCGGCTCGGTGAGCGTAAGGTTGCATTGAAGCATGTTCACGGCATATTTCTGGAAGGGGAAGATAGCCGAATAGTAAAGCACGCAGAGCAACGCCACAAGCCAGAAACCGCTGCTGGTGAGGATTTTGCCGAGGTCGCGCAACTGGAACGGCTCGTCCTTTTCCTCCTCCACGCCCGAGGCGTCGAGTTTCTTGTCCATGAAGAAATAAACGATGAACATAATCAGCGCGATAAGCAGAAGCACGACGCCGAAAGCCACCGAGCGCGACACGCTCACCTCGCCGCCGAGGTTGGCAAACATCGGGGAGAAAATCATGCAAGTGGCCACGCCAAGACGAGCCAGCGCCATCTCCGAGCCCATTGCAAGCGCCATCTCGCGGCCCTTGAACCATTTTACGATACCGCGGCTCACGGTGATGCCGGCCATCTCTACGCCGCAGCCAAAAATCATGAATCCCACAGCCGAGAACTTGGCCGACGCCGGCATGCCTTCGTAGAAGGGCGAGATGCCAAGTTCGTCGAACACAGGAATATAGTTAAGATGGTCGGTAAACCAGCGGTCGAGGCCGCTGCCAAGGAAAGCGTCGGTGAGGGCATACCAG
>CANRZQ010000090.1 GCA_947644475.1 uncultured Muribaculaceae bacterium | reverse complement strand
GATGAGTGTGCTTGGCCGCCTTGTAAACGAGACATCTGCCCCCGGCGGCACCAACTACGGCCTGAACATAAGGGTGCAGAACGCCTTCAACAACATAGCCGTCGCCGCCATCGGCAACATCTCGTCGTCGGGCATCGCAGCAGGCTACGGCGTGGAGCAGATCACCCTCGCCTCGGCAGGCACACAGGCCATAAATTACGAAGGCTCCGCCTGCATTGTAAAAAGCACGGCATCCGGCGCATTCGTGTGCCTGCCAACCATCGGCGTAGTCCGCGGCCGCCTCGACATCCCCGTCAATACCCCTTTTGCCGTGCGACTCGCCATAATAGGGCATGCCGACTCTACGCAAAACTTCCACGTCGTGGGCCGCAACACATTCATCTCCTCCGGTTACAACCAAGCCCTATACCCCTACCTCCTCGACAGCAACGCCGCCCAGATCCTCACCACCGGTTACGAGATGGGCGCCGGCGACACGATAGAATTTCAACTCGTCTACGACGGGACGACATATAACGCTTACCTCCTAAACTACAAGACAAAATGAAAATATCGCAACTCACCCCTGCCACGGCTGTCGACCGCTCGATGCTCATCCCCGTGGCTATCGGCGGCGACAACCGCACCATCACCCCCGGGCAGATACTCGACGAGGCCGCCGCCGCGGTCCGTCCCGACATCGACCGTGCTGCCGCGCTTCTCGCCGAGGCCAACATCCGCGTCTTCGACGGCATCATATTAAACCGAAACCTTATACTTATTCCCCCGTTGGAGGCGGGCGAAATAGTTTACTCCCAAGCCGACAACGCTTTCTACCGCTATCAGAAACTGGCCGACCTCGACCCGCTCGCCATCGGCGGAGGCTCGTCGTCAAAAGGCCAATTTTGGCCCATGACCGACTACATGGACGGCGACGCGCCATCGGCGGCGATACTTTACCGCAAACGGGATACGTCTGAACTCTACCGCTACGACGCGGCCACGGCCTCGCTCGTTCGCCATGCCGACGCCTCCGAAGTCGCAGCCCTCGCCGAGCGCGTCACAGCCGCTGAAACCGACCTCGCCGCCCTCAAAGCCCCAACCGAGCGCGAGCGGCAGAACGCCATCCTCGGATGGGACGAGGACGACCGCGCCCACCTCGCCGCCCATGCCGACGACCTCGCAGCATTCCGCGCCGACGTTGAATATGCCGTAGAGCAATACGAGGCCTCAAAGAGCAGACCTGAGAGCCTTGGCCGCTATCAGGAGGACACACGGCTCGTCTACGCTCCGCAAGTCCGTAAGGAAAACGCAGAGAAATGGTCTGCCAGCAATGCCTTCTACGGCTGCACATCCCTCCGCCATGTCGGGAATCTTGACTTTGACGGCTGCACGAATGCCTTTCAGCTTTTCCGAAGGGCAGCCTTTGTGGAATGCCCGGTGCTGAACATGCCGGATTGCACCAACTGCATCTCGATTTACCGCGATTGCAAAAGCCTCGCTGCCGGGCGGCTTCCATATGCTCCGAACTGTCATCAGTTCAATATGCTTTTCATGGGCTGCTCCGCGATGAAGTCGGCGATAGGCGATGAATGGGATTTGGCGGCCATGACCTCGGCCACAGGCATGTTTCAGGAGTGCGGCATCGTGGAGACACCCAGGCTGATTACCCCGAACCTGAAAACAGCATGGTATATGTTCTTCGGGTCAAATTCACTGAAAAAAGTGACGTATATTGATTACGCTTCTGTAAATGACATGAGAGACACATACCGCGGGTGCTATGCTCTCGATATTCTCAACATCGACCATCTTGGCGCGGTCGAGACCGTTACTGAACCCGCCACGCTCGACCTGCACTGGTCGTCGCACCTTGGCGAAAGCGACGAGGGACGCGCCGCGCTTGTCGGCACCCTGCTCGCCAACAGCCACGACCGCGCCGCCGAGGGCTGGGAACCTCTTACCGTCGCCCTCCATGCCAACGCGCTCGCCCGCCTCACCGACGACGAGATAGCCGCCATCACCGCAAAAGGATACACCCTTACAACCGTATAACTTATCACTTATATACCTGACAAAAATGGAAATAAAAGAATCAACCGCGACAATCCGCACCCTCATCCCCTCCGACGGCCACATGCTCATAAAAGGCCCGTCCGATGCTCCCGAGCGCGCCATCATAGCCTCGCGCGTAATCCTCGGCTCCACCGACACCGCCGCCAACTGGCGCGAAATCCCCGCCGCCGAAGCCGAGGCGATCATACGCGATGCGCAAAGCGCGATGCCCGATGAAGAATGAATGGGCGCAAGCCTTAGGCTCGCGTTCCTGAGGAATGGGGCTATGTGTGGGCGACCTCCAATATGGGCTCGCCTAACGCTGCTTCAATCGAAGAAAGAGTCTCGATTGTGAAATTGTGGGTGCCACGCATCCATTTGCTTACTTCGGACTCTTTTTTGCCGAGCCTTTCTGCAAGGTCTTTCTGCTTGAATCCTTTGCGCTCGAGAATCTCATGTATCCGGCCAACGATAAGGAAAGAGATGTCAACCTGACGGCGCACCTCATCGGAAACGTGCTGCCTGCGGGCTTCTATGATTCTACTTCTTTTCATCTCTTGAAAATTTTAAGTTGCCTATTATTTCTTTATCAACCAGTATAATGTCGCCATTGTTCATCCTTGATGCTATAAAACGGCTTGTGTCCATCAGCATTTTGACATAGGACGATAATGTCGGGCTGTCTTGCCATCTCTCAACGTCCTTGACATCGCCATTGCCAAAAATAAGAACGCTGTCGGAAAGGCGGAGGCAGTATAGCCGCACTTTGTTGCCAATCTCGATAGGGATAGCCATGACACCGTCGCCGTATTTGCCCTCATACTTGAAGTGGCGCTCAAGCGCGCCCGTCTCGCCAATTTTGTCCAGCCATGCGATTATGACATCAATATCCCGGTCGTACTCGCATCCGATGGGGAATTTCTCAAAGAAGCGTTCAAGTTCGGTTAATTCCTGTTCATCCAGTTTGATGCTGTAAAAATTGACCGAAGGGTGCTGCTCGACTAATTCCAAGGAGTACTTTTGCTTCATTATCTTAACTTATAAGTTCACCGCAAAGTTAGTAAATTAATTTTTGCAGTGCAAATTTATTAACTTAAAAATTAAGTTTTTTCGAATCACTAATTACGAATCGCTATGAACGAGACTAACAACCTCTTTTCGGCCGCCATGGCCGCGCTCGGCATGGTGCTCGCCGACTTCTACGGCCACCTTGCGCCGTGGCTTCTTCTCGGAATGGTGCTCGTGTTCGTCGACCTCCGCTTCGGGGTGCTCGCCGCCCGGGCGCGCAAGGAGGAAATCCGCCCCTCGCGGGCATGGCGGCGCACGCTCAACAAGATGGTCGACTACCTTTGCTGGGTGACGCTCGCCGAGGTGTGCACGCGCACGTTCGGCGTAAGCCTCGGCGCCCCTATCGTGTCAATGGCAATGCTGTTCATAATCTACGGCATCGAGTTGAACTCCTGCGTCAACAACTACCTCGAATACAAGGGCATCCGCAAAAAATGGAACTTCTTCCGTCTTGTAGGACGCGAGGACATGCTCGAGGATAAAAAAGACGAATGACTAACAACTTCCCAACTTCCACACTCCAATGAAACACTTCACTATCGACGAACTCACGCGCAGCACCGTGGCGCGGATTAAGCATATCGACAACACGCCCCCGGCAGAGGCAGTGGCAAATCTCACAGCCCTTGTCGACAACATCCTCGACCCCCTGCGCCGGGCATGGGGCCGCCCCATCGCCGTGACATCCGGCTACCGCTGCCACGCCCTCAACCGCGCCGTGGGTGGAAGCCCGACGAGCCACCACCTGCGCGGCATGGCCGCCGACATCACCACGGGCAGCAACGCCGACAACCGACGCCTCTTCCAGATGGCCATCGACCTCGGCCTGCCATTCTGCCAGTTGATTGACGAGCGAGGCTTCTCGTGGGTGCATATCTCGTATGACCCCGCCAATGTCAAACGCCAGGTGCTGAAACTATGAGGCGGCTTGCGATACTCACGCTTGCGTCTATGCTGCTTTGCGGTTGCTCGGCCACGAAATATGTGCCTGTGGAGACGGTGCGCACCGAGAAGGAGGAGGTGACGCGATGGCGCACCGACACGGTGACGCAGGGCGACACTCGCCTTATCTACATAAAGGGCGACACCGTGATAGACCGGCGCGAGCGATGGCGCGACCGTGTAAGGGAGGTGCGCGACACGGTATATGTCGAGCGCACCGACAGCGTCGCAGTCCCGTATCCGGTGGAAAGACAGAAAACATCGTGGGAGGAATTCAGGCTGAAAGCCTTCTGGTGGCTTGTCGCCGCCGCCGGGGCTCTTGTAATATGGATACTGCGCAGGCCAATCATGCGCATAATCCTGCGGCGGCATTAGCCATCACTTCTTCCCATACAGCACCCAGTCGATAACCCGTCTATTTGCGGCGTCCACCTTCCCTTGGTCGAAGTCGATGTAAATATCAGTCACAGTATTGCCGCCGTGCCCGAGCGCGGCGGCGATTGTCTCCTTCGGTATGTCGAGACTTGCCGCCACAGTAGCCCACGAATGACGTGCCCAGTAAGTGCTAATCTTCGGCAGGCCCAACACCTCGGCTATATTATGCAACGCGAGATTAAGTTGATTGTAAAACGACCGATACCCCTTGCAATTGTCCATATAATTTAATAAACGGCTTTCACCCCCGTACTTCTCGATAAGCGCAGCCGCCTCAGGCTCCACCTTGACAGAATAAAGTCGGTGGGTTTTCGCGCGGGAATACTCCACACGCCCGTTCGCCACAGACGACAATCCGCAAAGATCCACAATATTAATGCCGCAAAGCAGGAAAATAAGTTTAAAGCAATCAAGATAACGCTGCTGCCAGGTTTCAAGTTCAGCCTCAAACAACAAGCGCAACTGCTCCAGAGGCAGGGCACGCTTGCGTGTCCGTGCAGGCGTTACCTTGAACTTGCGGAAAGGATAACACGAAATCACCTCATCCGTCAACGCGTCATTAAACACCGCGCGGATATTGCGGAAATGAATATTGCGCGCGTTCTTCGACGGCGAAGTCCTGGCGAGCCAAGTGTCAAAATCTCGAAGCCACGCCACTGTCATGTCCTCGAATGTGAGCGAGCCGAGGCCATCTCCGAGATAAGAGCGCAGCCGCGACAGCGTCGCATTATAGACGCGTTGAGTTCCCGCCGAGCGGCACTTCACAAAAGCCTCGAAGCGCGATATGAAAGTCACACGAGAATCCACCTCCGGCTCCGGATTAAGTTCTGAAAGAACACGGCGCCTCACTTCGCTGGCGCGAAGCCCGCGCAATTCACCGGCCGCAGACAAGCGGAATAGAATGGCGTCAACGGCCACCTTCTGCTCGGCCATCATTGCGTTGTACATTTGCTTGCGAGGGTGTCCGATTACGATTTGCCGGTGAGCATCCCACTGGGAAGAAAGCACCGAAATGTTAAGAGAAATGAGAGCCCTGACACCTTTGACGGTAAGCGCCAATTTGAGGGGCGAGGGCGAGCCGGCGGCAGAAGCGCGGCAGTCGAGATAAAAACGGGTAGTAATCATAGTGCCTAAAACGCGCCCGCTCATAACTTGCTTGTGAGTTGCTTGTCTGCGGCTTGTGAGTTGCTTGCAATTTGCAACAAAAGGCCGCATTTTACTACAAAATGAAACATTTGCGGGCTTTTTTTTAGGGCTGCCGACCACCTCAAAAAAGAAAAACACGCTGAAATCAATTGTTATAAACTATTGATAATCAGCGTGTTGTCTTGCGGAGAGACCGGGATTCGAACCCGGGATAGGCTTTTGGCCTATACACGCTTTCCAGGCGTGCCTCTTCAGCCACTCGAGCATCTCTCCTTGGGCTTGGGGCAAATGGCTTGTTGCCGTTTGCGAGTGCAAAGGTAAGCGTTATTTTGGAATCTGCAAAATTTTTAGAGGTTTTTTTCTGAATATTTCCATTATTTGTGTAATTTTTCGGTTTTGTTTGGCTGTTTTGAACTTTTTTTGTAACTTTGCACCGCTGAAAATTCAGCACCCCCGTGTGATGGGAAATTATTCACATAATTTTGAGTAACACATTTAATTTTTTATTTCAATGCAATTATTTGCTCTCAAAGCCGAGGCTCGTGAAAACCTTGGCAAAAAAGCCACAAAGGCGCTCCGCGCCCAGGGTCTCATCCCCGTTGTCCTCAATGGCGGAAGCATCGTAGAACTTCCTTTCAACGGCACTCTTGCCGCAGGTGAGAAACTCGTTGAAATCGGCAACAACAAAGGTCTTATCACTACCGACCTCGTTGTATCTCAGGAAGCAGTCCGCAAACTGATCTACACTCCCGACATCTACGCAGTGGAACTCGAATTCAACGGCGGCAAAAAAATGGCTGTCCTCAAAGACATCCAGTTCGACCCCGTGAAGGACACTGTGATGCACATCGACTTCCTCGAAGTGAACGACCAGAAGCCCGTTGTGGTTGAAGTCCCCGTTAAACTCGAAGGTCACGCCGAAGGTGTGAAGGCCGGTGGTAAGCTCACCCTTTCCATGAAGAAACTCAAAGTGAAGGCTATCTACACCGAAATCCCCGAACGTGTGGTTGTCAATGTCGACAATCTCGCTCTCGGCAAAACTCTTCAGGTTGGCGACCTCCATTTCGAAGGCCTCGAACTGATGAACGCCAAGAATGCCGTAGTATGCGCCGTACAGCTCACCCGTGCCGCTCGTGGTGCTGCCGCCGCTGCTGAAAAGTAATCTGAATGAAACATCTTATTGTTGGGCTCGGTAATATCGGCGATGAATATCGCGGTACGCGCCACAACATAGGCTTTACGATATTGGATGCCTTTGCCGAGGCATCCAATATCGCTTTTTCCACCGAACGTTACGGCGACGTGGGGCGGGGGAGAGTGAAGAACCAGCAGGTGGTCTTGCTCAAGCCATCGACCTACATGAATCTCAGCGGCAATGCCGTGCGTTATTGGAAGGAACAGGAAAAAATCGAGATTGGCAACATTCTTGTGCTTGTCGACGACATCGCGCTGCCTTTCGGGGCTATCCGCATCAAGCCTTCCGGGTCGGATGCCGGACATAATGGCTTGAAGAACATAGCCCAGATGCTCGGCACGCAGGCTTATCCGCGCCTGCGCTTCGGAGTCGGCAATGATTTTCCGCGCGGATGCCAGGTCGACTATGTGCTGGGGCATTTCTCTCTTGACCAGCGCCAGCAGTTGCCGACGCGCGTCGACGTGGCCGTGGAGGCAATACGCGACTGTGTCCTTGCCGGCATCCAGGACGCTATGTGCCGTTTCAACAATAAATAGGCTGTATTATGAAAGAACGGGTAAAATGGCTTGATTCATCAAGGGGACTCTGCTTTTTGGCTGTAATTTATAACCATATAGAATTCAGTGATCCGGATGTGATGGCTTTTTTGTCGCCGTTCTTTCTCACTGTGTTCTTCTTTGTATCCGGCTACCTGTTTAAGGGTGGAAAAGGATTCTTGGAGGTATTTGAGCAGCGCACGCGAGGGCTATATATTCCCTTTTTGATTTACGGCTCGCTGCTTGTGGTGTCGCAATATGTGTACTCTACGCATGAAGTGGAGGAGCCGTTGCCGCAGGCTCTTGTATCGCTTTGGTTGCAGGACGGGCGCAATAACATGATATGGTTCATACCCGCTCTGTATGTTTATAGCCTGGCTTTTTATTGGATCGACCGGTGGTGTGCGTCATCGCGGGCGCTTGTAGCGGCGTCTTTGGCCTGCGCTTTGGCAAACTGGGCCGCCGTATATATCGGTGGGCTTGGGTATGTGCCTTTTACATTGCAGGCCATGGGATACGGTATTTTCTGGATGGGACTTGGACGCGTTTTTTGTATTGAAAAGGAGCGGCTCGGAAAATATATTTGTGTAAAGGGTTTTGTTGTGGCATTGCCCGTTTACATATTGCCGATTGCCATTGCTGGCAGGACCTATGTGTTCTGGGCCTCGGAATATTTTATCGACTGGCTGATTGTCGTGTCGGCAAGCGTGTATTGTGTAATTTACCTCTCGCAAACAATATTAATCCGTTCGCGTTTTCTGCTTTTCGTTGGCGCAAACACTCTGTTGTATTTCATATTGCACGGCAAGGTATATGCCGTGTTGGAGGCAATTGGAAAAAAATATTTTTCATCTATGCCTGATGGAGGGCCGGCGTTTGACCTGATAGGCTTGGCCGAGGTGGCTGTCGTGGCTCTCGTGCTGATTATCCCGGTAATGATTATAAACAAATATCTGCCATGGACCATTGGCAAGGGCTATCGTCTGTGGCGTTCACATTCAAAAGATTGATATATACGTGGCATCAGAAGTAAGGATTGACAAATGGCTGTGGGCGATGCGTGTGTTCAAGACGCGCACCGTGGCCACCGAGGCATGCAAGAAAGGCCGGGTGATGTTGGGCGACAGCGATTCTCCCGTGAAGCCGTCGCGGACCATCAAGGCCGGCGATGTTGTGAGGGTGCGCAAGCCGCCGGTAACATATTCTTTCCGTGTGCTTGCCGTCACTGAAAACCGCCTGGGCGCTAAACTTGTGCCCGAATATATGGAAAATATCACCCCGAAGGAGCAGTACGACTTGCTTGAAGTGGTGAAAATATCCGGGTTCATCGACCGCCGCAAAGGTCTTGGCCGCCCGACCAAGCGCGAAGGGCGAGAGCTGGAGCGTTTCACGTCTGACATATACGATGCCGACGGGTGGGACTTTGATTTCGATGATATCGACGATGAGGAGTAACCATTTGGTATTACGGTTTTTTATTAGTAAATTCGCATATCAAATTCGCATACCAAAAGTACTATAAGATGAAACTTAACCGCAGATTTTACGGCTCGGACCGTATGGCCGACCTCATCAACCGCGATTACAATATCATTCCGATTCTGAGCCGGTTCGGGATTCCCCTCGGCTTTGGCCACCAGACTATAAGCGAGGTGTGCACCCGCATGGAGATTAACGAGGAGGTTTTCTTGCTTGTGGTGAATTTCCTGCTTACGGGAAAGATTGATTCCGCGACTTTCGACCGCGTCACGGCCACTCAGGTTGTCGATTTTCTGCACAACAGCCATGAGTATTTTCTGAATTTCAAGTTTCCGCATATCCGCAAGAACCTTCTTGAGGCTTTCGACGACAGCAACCCATGGATTAACCCTGCAATCCTTAGTTTCTTCGACAATTTTATCGAGAAGGTGAAGGCGCATTTTGCCAACGAGGAACGCACCGTTTTCCCCTATGTCCGTCGGCTTGACTCCGGCGAACTTGACCCTTCCGAGGATTATTCCATCGATACTTTCCGCCGCAGCCACGACGACGAGATAGAGACAAGCCTCAACGAACTCAAAAACATAATCATGCGCTTTTATGTCACCGACCGTCCTGATTTGATGTACGATGTGCTTGTCGACCTTTACAATGTGGAGGAAGACCTTGAGAAACATTCAAATATCGAAAATCATATCCTCGTGCCGATGGTTACGGCGATAGAACACAAAAAGCAATGAAAACCATATCGTTAGCCGTTGTATGCCAATCGCCTGTGATTGTCGAGGGCCTGAAATCAATCATTTCCGACATGCCGGATGCCGACGTGGATTTCAACGAACTTGAACTGTCGGAGATC
>CANRZQ010000089.1 GCA_947644475.1 uncultured Muribaculaceae bacterium | reverse complement strand
GGCACCTACGGTCCTGAAAGCATCACAGCCATGGCTCCGGCTGCGATATTTGCCGAATATGCGCGTCTTATCGGCATCGGCGGCATCGCCATGGCCGGTATCATCGGCATTATCAAGTCGTGGGGCATAATCTGCCAGGCAGTAGGTCTTGCCGGCAAGGAACTTCGCGGCAAAGCCGAAGAGGGCACGACAGTGCGCTGGCAGCGCGACATATCGATGAAGCATATCGCATATTTCTCGGCAATAGCCTTGATAGCAGTTTTCCTGTTCTTCTGGTTTGGCGTAATCCATACGCTCTGGCAGGCATTCATCGCATGGCTCGTTGTCACGGTAATTGCATTCTTGTTCACCACGGTTGCCGCGAATGCCATTGCGATTGTCGGTTCCAACCCAGTGAGCGGCATGACGCTTATGACCCTTATCGTGGCATCGGGCGTGTTTGTGGCCATCGGCCTTAACGGCACCACAGGCATCGTGGCCTCTATGGTGCTCGGCGGCGTTGTGTGCACCGCCCTCTCCATGGCCGGCGGTTTTGTCACCGACCTCAAAATCGGCTACTGGCTTGGCTCTACGCCGCGCAAGCAGGAGTCGTGGAAATTCCTTGGCACCCTTGTGTCGGCCGCTACCGTGGGCGGTGTAATCCTTATGCTCAACCATGTCTATGGCTTTACCGGCCCCAATGCTCTTGCCGCTCCGCAGGCCAACGCCATGGCCAAGGTGATAGAGCCTATGATGCTCGGAGGCCAGACCCCCTGGACGCTCTATATCATTGGCGCGATTCTTGCCGTGTTTCTCAACTGGCTTGGCGTGCCGGCCCTTGCTTTCTGTCTTGGCATGTTCCTTCCGCTCCATCTCAACACTCCGCTTTTGGTAGGCGGTCTTGTGGCCTGGTTTGTAAACCGCTCGTCGAAAGACCCCGATGTTGTGAAAGAGCGCAACGACCGTGGCACGCTCATCTCCTCCGGCCTTATTGCCGGCGGCGCCCTTTTCGGCGTGTTTGCCGCCATCACAGTGCTTTGCGGAGTTGAGCCTCCGACAAACAACGACGAGTTTATGCCCCAGGTGCTTGGCCTCATTGCATATGCTGCGCTTATCATTTTTGTGATTCGCGGTTCGTTCTCGTCGACCAAGCGTTCTTGATATTTATAAAATGATTATAAGTCATGGTTTCTCGTGATTTTTCATGAGGAATCATGGCTTTTTGGATACCACATATATGAGTCAATCGCCTTCGTCATCGCCAACATCGCTCGGCACAAGTCCGGTCGGGCGTCTGCTGGTGCAATATTCACTGCCGGCTATCATAGCGTCGGTGGCAACATCGCTGTATAATATAGTCGACAGCATCTTCATAGGCCAGGGCGTGGGGCCTTTTGCCATATCCGGCCTTGCCATTACATTCCCGTTGATGAACCTTGTGATAGGATTCTGCACGCTTATAGCAGTGGGTGGAGCCACAATCAGTTCCATTTTCCTCGGGCAGCGCAATGTGATGAGGGCCACAGAGGTGGTGAATACCGTGATGGCGCTCTGTCTGATACATGCCGCCGTTTTCGGCACCCTGACGTATATCTTTCTTGACCCCATTCTAATACTTTTCGGCGCAACAGAGCAGACCTTGCCGTATGCGCGAGAGTTCATGCGGGTGATAGTGATAGGCACGCCCGTGTCGTATGTCTTCATAGGCCTTAATAATATAATGAGGGCCACGGGCTACCCTCGCAAGGCCATGTATTCGGCTCTGATGTCGGTGGGCGTGAACATTATACTTGCCCCTATTTTTATATTCAAACTCGACTGGGGCATCGCCGGCGCGGCGTGGGCCACGATGTGCGGCCAGACAGTCGCGCTCGTGTGGGTGCTGTGTCATTTCATGTCGAAAAAAAGTTATGTGCATTTCGACCTCCGGGCCGGGTTCTTCTCCTCGGCGTTGTTGAAACGCATATATGCGATAGGCTTGTCGCCGTTCCTGATGAACTGCTGCGCCTGCCTGGTGGTGGTGTTCATCAATAAGTCGCTTTTGGACTATGCTGTCGGCGATGGCAACATGGCCGTTGGCGCTTACGGAATCCTTAACCGCACCACAATGTTTTTCGTGATGATAGTGTTTGGCGTGACCCAGGGCATGCAGCCCATCCTTGGCTATAATTTTGGCGCGGGAAACTGGGAGCGGGTGAAAGAGACATTGAAAAAAGGCATATGGATAGGCGTGGCCATAACCATGGTGGGATGGGTAGTGACAGAGTCGTTTCCCGACCTGCTCTCGCGCATGTTTACCAACGATGCCACTATCATCGGCATAGCGCGCACTGGCTACCGTATCTATTTCATAGTATACCCTGTTGTCGGCGCCCAGATTGTAATCCAGAACTATTTCCAAAGCATCGGCAAGCCTAAAATGTCGATTCTGCTATCACTTACCCGCCAGTTGATATTTCTGCTTCCGCTTCTGTGGATATTGCCTCCGCGCATCGGCGTGACAGGCGTGTGGGCAGCCATGTCGGGCTCTGATATGCTCGCATTTATACTTGCCCTTGTGATTGTGATTGTAAACACGCGGCATCTCAACCGCAAATTCGCCCCTAAGAACAATGAAACACCAGTTGCAACTTCGGTTAAAGCCTGATACGGCTTTCGATCCGCTTCGTCTTAAAATATACGTATCCACAGAACTTGACATCGACGTGAACTCGATTTCCGAGGTGCGCGTTGTCCGCCGGTCGATTGATGCCCGCCAGCGTCAGGTGATGGTGAATCTTACTGTCGATGTGTATCAGGGAGAATTGCCGCCTGCCGGATTCGAGCCGGTGGCGTACCGCCCCGTCGCTGCCGATGCAGCCCGGGCTGTGGTGGTGGGCGCCGGGCCTGCCGGGCTTTTCGCTGCGTTGCGCCTTATTGAGCGCGGAGTGCGTCCTGTCGTGCTCGAGCGTGGAAAAAGCGTCGACGACCGCAAGCCCGACCTGGCACGTATTTCCCGCGAAGGATTAGTCGACCCCGATTCCAACTATTGCTTCGGCGAGGGTGGGGCAGGGGCTTTCTCCGATGGCAAACTCTACACAAGAAGCAAGAAACGCGGTTCGGTAGAGAAAATCCTGCGTGTGCTGGCCGGGCACGGAGCCGACGAAAAGATACTTGTCGACGCACATCCCCATATTGGTTCCGACCGTCTGCCGGCCGTAATCAAGTCTATGCGCGAGACTATAATAAGATGTGGCGGAGAGGTGCATTTCGGATGCCGCGTTACAGATTTGATAATCAATGAAGGCCGGGTAGAAGGCGTGGTCACGGCATCGGGCGATGAATATCGTGGCCCGGTGATACTCGCCACCGGACATTCCGCACGCGACGTGTTCGAGATGCTTCATCGCCGAGGCATCGACATGGAGGCCAAGGGCATAGCCGTGGGCGTGCGCCTTGAACATCCGCAGGCAGCCATCGACAAGATATTCTATCACAATCCCAACGGACGCGGACGCTGGCTTCCGCCGGCAGAGTATTCGTTGCTAACACGTGTCGACGGCCGCGGCGTCTACTCTTTCTGCATGTGCCCCGGCGGATATGTGATTCCCGCCGCGAGCGCTCCGGGCGAGATGGTTGTCAACGGCATGTCGCCGGCCAACCGCGGCACACGCTGGGCCAACTCAGGCATGGTCGTGGAGATACTTCCCGACGACCTGCCCGGATATGACAGTCACGGGCCTTTGAAAATGATGGAATTCCAGCGCGACATCGAGCGGCGTTTCTATGAGGACGCCAACAAAAACGCGGCGTCGTGCACACAGTCGGCCCCCGCTCAGCGCATGACCGATTTTGTGGCCTCGCGCGTGTCGGCATCATTGCCCGAGTCGTCGTACACCGCAGGAGTGCATCCTGCGCGAGTCGACATGCTCTTGCCGCGTCCCGTGGCCTCGCGCCTGCAAAAGGCATTTGCCGAGTTCGGGAAAAAATACCGTGGCTTCCTCACAGCCGACGCCCTTGTCATAGGCGACGAGACACGCACGTCGTCGCCCGTGCGCGTAAGCCGCGATGCCGCAACCTTATGCCACGTGACATACCCCGGCCTATATCCATGTGGCGAGGGAGCCGGATATGCCGGGGGCATAGTCTCAGCGGCTATCGATGGCGAGCGTTGTGCCGATGCCCTTTCCGATGCCATGCAGGGCGATGAGAGCAAAAAATAGTGTATGAAATTGGATACTGTCGAAATTTTTCGTAAATTTGCGGCAAATTTAATGCTGATATAATTCTATGAATATAGCCATTGTCGGCACCGGATATGTAGGTTTGGTTTCCGGTGCCTGTTTCGCCGAAATGGGTGTGAATGTTACTTGTGTTGACATCGACGCTGAAAAAATCGCACGACTTGAACAAGGTATAATCCCAATCTACGAACCGGGGCTCGATGAAATTGTGAAACGCAACTTTGGCGCCGGCCGCCTGCGCTTCACCACCGACTTGTGTTCTGTGCTCGACGATGTAGACATGGTGTTCTGCGCCGTGGGCACGCCCGCCGACGAGGATGGTTCTGCCGATCTGCGATATGTGGCAGCCGTGGCCCGTCAGTTCGGTCAGAATATCAACAAATATACAATTTTCGTTACAAAATCCACAGTTCCTGTCGGCACTTCGAAATATGTGAAATCGATAATCGATGAAGAACTCGCCGCCCGTGGCGTTGAAGTGGAGTATGAAGTGGCGTCAAATCCCGAATTTTTGAAAGAAGGCGCGGCCATCAAGGACTTCATGAGCCCCGACCGTGTGGTTGTAGGCATCGACTCTCAGCGCGGACGCGCAATGATGGAAAAACTTTACCGTCCGTTCACGCTCAACAACTACCGCGTGATATTCATGGACATAGCATCGGCCGAAATGACAAAATATGCCGCCAACTCAATGCTTGCCACACGTATCTCGTTTATGAACGAAATCGCAAATCTGTGCGAGGTGGTGGGAGCAAATGTGACTATGGTGCGCAAAGGTATCGGCGCCGACGCCCGCATTGGCACAAAATTCCTCTATCCCGGCTGCGGCTACGGAGGCTCGTGCTTCCCCAAGGATGTGAAGGCCCTTATCCAGACCGGCAAGGAAAACGGATGCGACATGCAGGTGATTGAGGCCGTGGAGCGTGTCAACGAACGCCAGAAAGAAGTTGTGTTCCACAAGATAGTGAAGGCACTCGGCTCGGTGGAGGGAAAGCGTATCGCTCTCTGGGGTCTCGCTTTCAAGCCTGAGACCGACGACATGCGCTGTGCCCCGGCCCTTACCGTGATCGACATGCTCGTCGATGCCGGAGCCGAAGTGGTGGCCTACGATCCTGTGGCTATGGACGAATGTCGCCGGCGTATGGGCGACAAGGTGAAATATGCCAAGGATATGTATGAGGCCACACTCGATGCCGACGCACTCGCCCTGCTCACCGAGTGGCGTCAGTTCCGCCTGCCCTCGTGGAAAGTGGTGCGCAAGGCCATGCGCGGCAACGCAGTGATTGACGGCCGTAACATCTACGAACGTGACGAACTTGCCGCCGAAGGATTCACCTACGACTGTATCGGCGGCTGAGACACCCGCTAAAACGATAAGCCATGATCACCGCAGCATTAGTGACGCAGCCCGTGTCGATTTTTTTAATCGTCCTGGTCATTATTCTGTTTGCGCCGCTGCTGCTCAACAAGTTGAAGATTCCGCACATCATCGGTATGATTGTAGCCGGTGTGGTGATCGGGCCATATGGATTTAATGTGCTTGCTAACGACTCCACCTTTGCCCTCTTCGGGCAGGTGGGGTTGCTTTACCTTATGTTTCTTGCCGGACTGGAGATTGACATGTATCATCTTAGGCTCAATCTCCGGCGCGGACTCCTTTTCGGCGCGCTCACGCTACTTTTCCCGCTGGCCCTTGGCGTTGTGACAAGTGTGTGGGTGCTTCATCTCGACTTGCTCACGGCCTTTTTGCTGGGAGCCATGTATGCCTCGCACACATTGATTTCCTATCCCGTTGCCGCCCGATTCGGGATAACGCGCTCGCCGGCCGTGCTCATTTCCATCGTCGGCACGATTATAGCCGTGGTGGGGGCCCTTCTTGTGCTTGCCGCCGTGGCCAATATTCAGCGCACGGGCTTTTTCGACATAGCGGGCCTGCTCGGCTTGCTCGGGCGTCTGGCAGTGTATTGCATGGCGGTGCTTTATCTGTATCCGAGGATAACGCGCCGTTTCTTCATTCGATATTCCGATAAGGTGACGCAATATGTCTTTGTGCTTGCCATGGTGTTCCTTGCGGCAGTAGGGGCGCAGTTGATCGGGCTTGAAGCCGTGCTTGGCGCATTCTTCGCAGGTCTTGTGCTCAACCGTTATGTGCCGGCCGGGTCGTCGCTCATGAGTTCGATAGAATTTGTCGGCAACGCGCTTTTCATTCCCTACTTCCTCATCTCGGTGGGCATGATGATTAACCTTCATGTCGTGTTCAACATGCACACCCTCACCGTGGCCGCGCTCATGCTTGCCGTGGCGCTTGTGAGCAAATTCCTCCCGGCATGGATAGCGCAGAAGGCCAACAGGCTGAGCAAGCCGTCGCGTGGCGTAATGTTCGGTCTTACGGCGGCGCATACCGCCGTGGCTCTTGCGGTAGTGACCATGGGCTATGAAATGGGCATGTTCGACGCCACAATCATGAACTCCACTATTCTTGTCATTCTGGTCACATGCGCCGTGGCCCCGATATTCACGTCGGCGTCGGCTCCGGCTCTTAAAATAGAGATGATGGAGAGCGAGGATGGAGCCGGCGACAATCTCATCCGGCGTACACGCCACAATTCTACCCTGATACCGGTGGCAACCCCGCAGATGGCGCAGTCGCTCATTGATTTGGCTGTGCTGATGCGCAACGACCGGGGCACCCATAAATTTTATGCCCTGCATGTGCGCAACGACAATTCAAATACGGCAAAGGCTATTTCGCGCGAGTCGCTCGACGAGGCACGCAAGACGGCCGCGCTCGCCGATGTGGAGATAGCCACACTCGACCGCTACGATATAAACACCGTGCAAGGCGTGCTTAACGCCATAGAGGAGCGTGACATTACCGAGGTGATGCTCGGCATGCACCGGCGCACCACTGTTGTCGACTCTTTCTTTGGCGCGAAAGTAGACCAGCTGCTGCGGTCGACCAACCGTATGCTCATGATTTCGCGCTGTTTCATCCCCGCCAACACTTTCACGCGCATTGTTGTGTGGGCGCCGCCGAAGGCGCAGTACGAGACCGGATTCTCGCGCTGGGTACGTGCGATTGCCCGGCTCACACGGCAGGTAGGCTGCCGAGTGATATTCTGCTGCTCGTCGGAGATTCAGCCTCTGATACGTGGAGTGATATACCACGAAAACTACGGAATCCGATGCGAGTTCCGCACCGTAGAGCAGTGGGACGACTTTATAATGATGTCGACCCGAATACTCGACGACGATTTGTTTGTCGTGATTGGCGCACGTGTAAATTCCGTGTCATACACATCGGAGATGGTTGAGATGCCGGCTTTCCTCCAGAAATATTTCTCCCGCAACAATCTTCTTGTAATATATCCCGAGCAATTCGGAGAAGAACAGGCTCTTACGTCATTTGTCGACCCGATGGCTGCCGACATAGCCTCGGCGCCCTCGCCAATGTGGAACAAGATAAGGGCCGCACTGCGCAAGATGGCAGGCTCGAAAAAACGCATGGCCCGCAGGCTTCGGAAGAACCGCAACAATCACCGCGATATATGATGGAAAAGTCGGTGACCATAGTTATTCCCGTCCTTAACCGTGCGCGGGTGGTGGAGCGCACGCTTCAATCGGTGGAAGCGCAGACATTCCGTCCGTTGCGTGTGATTCTTGTCGACAACGGAAGCACCGACGGCACGCTCGACATATTGAACCGGTGGAAATCGGAGGCAGAGACGCCAATGCTGCGCATCGATATAATTGAGGAACCGGAAAGGGGGGCTGCCATGGCCCGTAATGCCGGCCTTGCCGCTGTGGAATCGGAATGGACCATGTTCTTCGATTCAGACGACGCAATGCGCCCCGACCATGTGTCGTCGGCCATGGAAGTCGCGGCATCCGACACGTCTGTCGACGTGGTGGGCTGGGACGTTATGGAACATGGGTTGAATGGAATTAAGCGCGTGAGGCATTTCTCCACAGAAAGCCTGCTGTATAATTGCATCATCCACGGCACATTTGCCACTCAGCGCTATTTTGCGCGCACCGGCCTGTTCCGTCGTGCCGGAGGATGGAATCCGGCCATAAAAATATGGGACGATGCAGAACTTGGAATCCGCCTGCTCGAGCAGTCTCCGCGGGTTGCATACCGGCATGGAAAGCCGAAAGTCGATGTCTATGCCGGTGTGGAAACGCTAACCGGACCTACATTTTCCGCGCGGGCCACAGAGATGGAGCGCGCCATCGATGAGATAGAACGGCTTTTGCCCGGCAATATGCGGTATATTGCCGGAATGAAACGGGCAATTTTGGCCGCGCATTATCGCCGTGAAGGCATAATTGACCCGGTGCCTCTGCTCACGCATGCCCTTCATGCCACCCCTAAGTTGCGGCATCGTGTGCTGCTTCGAATGACATATATACTAAATAGCCGGCTGTCATGAAAAAAGCGCTTTTCCTCTCACACGTGCCCATAACGCCTGTTGTTGGGGGCGACCGTATACGGATATCCCAGACTCTCAGGCTGCTTGCATCGCAGTTTCAGGTCGATGTCGTATGTATCACGCACAGCCGCCGGCCGCATGAGCCGTTGGGCAAAACATTTCCCGGAGTCGGCAGCGAAATGTATTTTTATATTCCATTGCTTAAACGCTGTTCTAACGCGGCCAAAACCTTGTTTAACCGCAAGCCGGAGATGGTGAACCATTATTGGCATGGAAAAGTGCAGCGGTATATCAACTCCGTAGCGGGGAATTATGATGTCGTAGTGTGCGGGAGTGCAACGATGGCAAGTTATTTTTTTCATTCCGGGAGAGATAATGTATATGTCGATTTCACAGATTCGTTTACCCTTAACCTCGACCATGCCGCTGCCGTGTCGAGGGGCTTGCGAAAGATGTGGTTTAGGATTAATGCAAGAAGAATGAGGGTGTATGAAGGCAAATGCCGGGAATTGTTCAGAAAAGTGGCATATATTTCGAGCAGGGACAGGGACTATGTCGGAGCGGAGCCGGGCAATGCTTGTATTTTGAAAAATTCTGTCAAGATGCCGTCGGAGGGGGATTGCTGCACGCACCGGCCGGATACAAAGGATATAGTCTTTGTCGGCAAGATGGATTACTTGCCAAATATAGAGGCATGCTGTTATTTTGTGGAAGAGGTGCTGCCTAAGGTTAGGCAATCGTGTCCCGGTGTGCGGTTTCTGATTGTAGGCATGTCGCCGACAGCAAAGGTTGAGCGGCTTGCCAAAGATAACGGATGTGTGGTGGTTACGGGAAGAGTGTCGTCTGTGGCCGATTATTACCGGAACGCCGCTGTGGCAGTGGCGCCGATGATATCCGGCTCGGGTTTGCAGAACAAGATATTGGAGGCGATGGCCCATTGCTGCTGCGTGGTGACCACGCCGATTGGCGCCGACGGTCTGGAATCGGAATTGCAAGGAGTCGTTGTGGCCGGAGATTCCGCTCTTATGGCTCAAAATTGCATCAAGTTGCTCAGCGATCACAATCTTAGAAAAACATTGGGAGGACTCAATAGAAAATATGTCATGGAGGCATATTCTTATGAGGTAACCG
>CANRZQ010000088.1 GCA_947644475.1 uncultured Muribaculaceae bacterium | reverse complement strand
ATGCCCGCCCGGCACCTCCGACTTCAAATACGCCCGACGCTCGCTCGACCTCACACGCCGGTGGCTCGACCGCGGCTGGAAACACTATAAAGAGACCGAGCCTCTCTACGGCCACTATCAGGCATATTTCCCGATCGTGCAAGGATGCACCTACCCCGAACTGCGCCGCGAGGCCGCCGAGCATGTAGCCTCGCTCGGAGCCGACGGCAACGCCATCGGAGGCCTCGCCGTGGGCGAACCGGCCGAAGTGATGTACGAAATGATAGAGGTGGTAAACGAAATCCTGCCCGCCGACCGCCCCCGTTACCTCATGGGCGTGGGCACTCCGGTCAACATCCTCGAGGCCATCGACCGAGGCGTCGACATGATGGACTGCGTGATGCCGACCCGCAACGGACGCAACGGCATGCTCTTCACCGCCCATGGCGTGATGAACATGCGCAACAAAAAATGGGCCGACGATTTCTCTCCGCTGCAAGAAGACGGCCCGTCGTTTGTCGACCGCGCATACTCAAAGGCATACGTCCGACATCTGTTCATCGCCCAGGAACTGCTCGCCATGGAAATCGCATCGCTCCACAACCTCGCCTTCTACCTCTGGCTGGTACGCGAAGCCCGGGCCCATATCATAGCCGGCGACTTCCCCGCATGGAAAGCGGCAATGATTCCGGAACTGACACGCCGGCTGTAACGCCACCAAACAATATCAATAAAAACGATGTTCAAGATCATCGACCGATATATAATCAAGAAGTTTCTCGGAACGTATGTCTTTGCGATTCTGCTCCTCCTGGCAATCGTAGTGATGTTCGACGTAAACGAGAAACTTGACTCTTTCTTGAAAGCGCCCCTGCGCGCCACGATAGTCGACTATTACGTCAACTTCCTGCCATACTTTGCCAACCAGTTCTCGCCGCTGTTCACCTTCATTGCCGTGATATTCTTCACGTCAAAACTCGCCGGCAATTCCGAGATAATAGCAATGCTGTCGGCCGGAATCAGCTTCAAGCGACTGCTGTTCCCATATATGCTGTCGGCCGCCGTAATCGCCGCATTCACTTTTGTGCTCGACGCATACGTAATCCCTCCGGCCAACATCAAGCGCATCGACTACACCAACACCTATGTCAAGAACCGCCGCGTCGACTACGGCTCAAACATCATGCTCATGGTAGCCCCCGGAGAGATTGCCTACATGAGCCGTTACGACAACACCACCAAGACCGGCGTGCGCTTCTCGCTCGAATCATTCGACAGCGAAAAGCGTCTTACATCGCGCATGACCGCCCAGACCATAAAATGGGACACCCTCTACCTTTGGAAAGCATACGACTATGTAATCCGCGACTTCGACGGCGAGCGCGAGCGCATCAGAAAAGGACGCCAGATAGACACCATGATTCCCTTCGAGCCGCGCGACTTCCTAATCGCCAAAAACGACCATGAAAAAATGACCACCCCCGCGCTTTCAGCGTATATCGAACGTCAGAAAACGCGTGGCGTGGCCAATATACAGTCGTTCCAGGTAGAATATCACCGGCGCTTCGCCATGACAGCCGCGGCATTCATCCTTACAATCATCGGCATGTCGCTGTCCTCACGAAAAAGCAAGGGAGGAATAGGTCTCAACATCGGCATCGGTCTGATACTCAGTTTCAGTTACATATTATTCATGACCATCACGCAGACATTCGCCATATCAGGCCTTACGTCAGCGGGAGTGGCCATGTGGATTCCGAATATCATATACACGATAATCGCCGTGGTGCTCTACCGGCGCACAAGTTCGATGTAAAGGCCGGTCATACCAGATGCCCGGAGAGAGAGGCCGCAACGTCGGTGTCGCCCCAAAGGTCGGCCATAGTAAGCCATACCAGCAGCAATATAATCAATACGCAAGCGCCGATTACCACCCATATATTTCCATTCTTTTTTTTCTTGTCGCTCATAATCTCTATATTTTTTTATCAACTTTACAACTATTTAACAATCGCGTCCGAGGTTGGTTCGCCACAATTCAAAAATACCCGCTCACCTATATAAAATTTCATAAAAAACGCCCGCCCATTATGGCCGATTATGAAATTTTACTTAATTTTGTGGATTAATTAGTATTTATCGAAATATTATTTGAATTTGAATAATGTCCTCTGCCCGTAACAACAACAGCAACGCAAACGCCCGAAAATCACGGTCGCGCCGGATAGTAAGAACCATGTGGCTCACATTCGGCATCATCACAGGGCTTGTAATTTTGTTTCTGGCGCTGATATATATCGGGGCTATCGGATACATGCCACCGGTTGAACAGTTGAAAAATCCCCAGGATAAGTTTGCAACGGTGATATACTCGGCCGACGGACAGGAAATGGGCCGCTATTTCCGCAACACCGGCAACAGGGTATATGCCGACTACAACGAAATCTCACCCTTCGTTGTCGACGCCCTTATCTCCACCGAGGACGAACGCTTCATGGACCATTCCGGCATCGATGCCAAAGCCCTTGCCCGCGTATTTGTCAAGACCCTCGTGCTCCGTCAGAAAAACGCCGGCGGCGGCTCCACAATCACACAGCAACTTGCCAAGCAACTTTACTCACCCGAGAGCGAGGGACTGCTTTCCCGCGCGATGCAGAAGCCTATCGAATGGATGATTGCCATAAAACTCGAAAAGCAATACTCCAAAGAGGAAATCCTCAAAATGTACCTCAACCAGTTCGACTTCCTCTACAACGCTGTCGGAATCAAATCGGCGGCATACGTATATTTTGGCAAAGACCCCGCCGACCTCAACATCGAGGAGGCAGCCACCCTCGTGGGCATGGTGAAAAACCCCTCATACTACAATCCGCGCCGCCACAACGAGCGCACGCGCCTGCGCCGCAACATTGTACTCGAGCAAATGTACAAGGCTGATAAAATATCAAAAGCAGAACTCGACTCCCTGTCTGCCCTTCCGCTTGTGCTCGACTATCATGCCGCCGACCACAAAGAAGGCATAGCCCCTTATTTCCGCGAGGAACTCCGCAGATTCCTTCTTGCCAAAAAGCCGAAAATCGACAACTACCCATCATGGGAAAAACAACGCTATGTCGACGACTCTGTGCTGTGGGCCACCAATCCACTCTTCGGCTGGGTAGAGAAAAATCCCAAGCCCGACGGCTCGAAATACGACATCTACAACGACGGACTTAAAATATACACTACCATCGACTCGCGCATGCAACGCCATGCCGAAGATGCCGTAAACGAGCACATGCGCGACCTCCAGCGCCGGTTCTTCGCCGAAAAACGCTCTTCTTCCGTCGCCCCCTACTCCGCTTCCACAGGCTACGAGACACGCGAGAAATACATTCGCACCGCCATCGGGCAAAGCGAGCGCAGGCGCGTGGCCAAACTCGCAGGAAAATCCGACGACGAGATAATCGACGAATTCAACAAGCCCGTGGAAATGACCGTATTCTCCTACAACGGCCCGGTCGACACGGTGATGACTCCGCGCGACTCAATCCTTTACACCAAGCACTTCCTCCGCACCGGATTCCTCTCAATGGACCCCCGCAACGGACACGTAAAGGCCTACGTCGGAGGCCCCGATTTCCGCTTCTTCCAATACGACATGGTATCGACCGGACGCCGCCAGGTCGGCTCCACCATCAAGCCGTATCTTTACACCCTGGCAATGGAAGAAGGCATGACACCCTGCTCGCAATTCCTCAACTCACAGCCAACGCTTATCGACGGCAACGGCAAGCCATGGTCGCCCCGAAACTCAGGCAGCGCGCGCGTCGGCGAGATGGTCGACCTCCGCTGGGCGCTCACCAACTCCAACAACTGGATTTCGGCCCGCGTAATGGATGTGGTCAAGCCTCAGAACCTCGTGCGCCTTATGCACAACATGGGTATCACCGCCTCCCTGCCCGCCGTGGTGTCGCTCTGCCTCGGCCCATGCGAGGTATCGGTGAAAGAAATGGTCACGGCCTACACCGCCTATGCCAACAACGGCATGAAATCATCGCCCGTCTTCGTCACCGCCATTGCCGACAACAACGGCAACATCATCTCGCGCTTCGTGCCCGAACAGACCGAGGTAATTTCCCAAAAAGCATACTACCGCATACTCTCCATACTCCTTAATGTTGTTGACTCCGGCACCGGCAACCGCCTGCGCCGCGCTCCGTTCAACATCACAGCCCAGATGGGCGGCAAGACCGGAACCACCAACGACAATTCCGACGGCTGGTTCATGGGATTCACCCCCGACCTTGTATCCGGCGTATGGGTCGGAGGCGAGGAACGCACCATCCACTTCAACACCATGGCCAACGGCCAGGGCGCATCGATGGCCTTGCCTATCTATGGCAAATACATGTCGAAAATTTACAACGACCCGCAGTTGAATTACAGCCAGAACTCCACATTCCGGTTCCCGTCAGGCATCAACCTTTGCGAAGGCGAGTTTTATGCCGAGCCCGAGCAAGTGGAAGAGAGCATCGACGGCGTATTCGACTAACCTGCGACAGACTCCTTTAATCTTCTTCCGCATGTATTCATTGATGAGCAGCAGAACAATATGCCATCCACGGCGAAGCCGTGCACAACTTGCATAACTTGAAAACTCAAATCATTTCTAACATCTACATAATTTATAAATAAGGTGTTTGTATCTTTAAAATATTTCGCGGCAGCCTCCGCATTGCTTCTCGGCGCGATCTCGGCGCAGGCAATCGACCTCCCCGTAAAAAGCATCGACGGAAAAGACTACTATTATTATAATGTGAAATCCGGCGACACCCTCTATTCCATCTCCGAACTCACCGGCATTTCCACCGACGACATAAAGCGCACCAACCCCAATGTGGCCAACGGCCTCACCAAAGGGTCGCTGCTGCTCTTCTCTGTCGACGACTTCGACAACGGTATCGTGCGCCACACCGTAAAAAAGAACGAGACTGTGTTTGGCATCGCCAACCTCTACAAGGTAACGCCCGAGGCGCTCATCGAAGCCAACCCGCAAGCCGACCGCGGAGTGCGCACCGGCATGGTCCTCACCATTCCGCGCGGCTCATATTCGCCGGCGAAACCGGCCGTACGCCCCGCCGACTCCAAGCCCGTGGCTGATTACACGTCCGACGAGGCCCCGTCATCAGATCCCGTGGCTCCTGCGCCCCTGCCGCTCACCCACAAGGTGGAACGCGGCGAGACATTCACATCCATAGCCTTGAAATACGGCCTTACCGCCGACCAACTCGTGGATTACAACCCATTTGTCGACCCGCAGCATATGCCCGTGGGCACAGTGCTGCGCCTCGCCGACGACGCTCCGCTGGTGATACAGACTCCGGAAAGCCGGCTGCGCGAGATTCGGAAATCGGATATAACAGAAACCGCGGAATCCCTACCGTCCTCAACCACTGCATCCTCATACGATGCCGATACAGTATCCGCCGACGAAGAACAGGCCGACGAAGCCGCCATCCTTGTGCTTCAGCCATTCATGGCCGATGATGACACAATGTCGCGCCCGACACAACTCGTAACCGACTTCTACCGCGGACTAATCCTCGCCGCCGACACCCTCGGAGCCGAATCCGGCATGCACATCACCATTGTGGCCGCCGACACAAAAGGCAACGCCGCCACCGCGCCATCCATTATCGACAGCACAATCCGCCAACTCGCCGACGACGACATCTCACTCGCCGCCATTATCGCCCCCGAAGATGCCGCACAACTCGATGAGATATGCAAGAAAGCCGCCGAACTTGGCATATACGTATTCAACCCCAACAATATAAAGGACGAGACATATCTTTCCAACCCGTATGTGATTCAGGCAAACATTACGCAGCAGGACATGTACGACAAGGCTATCGACGCTTTCATGGAACGCTACGACAACTTCATCCCCGTGATTCTCGATCTTGAAGGCGACCGCAACGAAAAAGCGCACTTTGTCGAGGCCCTTTCAGGCAGTTTCAGCCAAAAAGGAATAACCCCGATTACGATTAACTTCTCCGGCTCGCTCTCCGACGACGACCTCGCAGGCCTCAACGACACCGACCGCTATGTCTTCATTCCCAAGTCCGGCTCGCTCTCAACCTTCAAGCGGTTTGCCACCGCTCTCATCCGCCTCCGCGCCAACGAGACCGGCGAGTCGAGGTTTGCCCTTTTCGGCTATCCCGATTGGGTGACATTCCGTGGCGACGCCCTCGAAAACCTGCACATGCTCGACGCCACCATCTACTCCCGTTTCTTCCTCGATGAATCCTCGTCGGAGGCAAAAGCGGTGGCCGACGCATTTACACGCTGGTATGGCACCGAGATGCTCGAGATGGTGCCGAGCCAGGCCATACTTGGCTACGACACCGGCACCTTCCTCATCAACGCACTCCGCCGCCACGGCGGCTCCATCGAGAATCTCGAAAACTACCGCAGTTTCCGTGGCACACAATCCACATTCCGGTTCGACCGCGTGCCCGATGGAGGATATGTCAACAAAGCCCTTTATATAATCAACTTCAAACCTGCCGGCCAATGCTCTGTCGACGTGCTCTGATTCTCTGCCTCGTCCTTGCATCCGCCCTTTTCGCGGCTGCCGAGACCCATTATAAGGCTCACATCTCGGTGGGAGCACACGGAGGCATGGGCCTGTCGAAAGTGTCGTTCGCCCCGTCGGTAAAGCAATCGTGGGCCGACGGACTCACCGGCGGCATATCCGTGCGCTACGCCGAGGAACGCCATGTCGGTGTGCTTGCAGAACTCAATTTTGTGCAGCGCGGCTGGAAAGAGAACTTTGAGGAAGCGCCTCTCGACTACACACGCACCCTCAACTACATCTCCCTGCCCATAATGACGCATATCTATTTCGGAAGCCGGCGCGTGAAATGCTTCTTCAACCTCGGCCCCGAATTCTCATACATGATATCAGAGTCGACATCGGCCAACTTCGACTACAACGACCCGCTGTCATCGCCCGACTGGCCCGCCAAGGCCCGCATGACCGAGCAACTCGCAACGCCCGTACACAACAAATTCGACTACGGCATCTGCGCAGGCTTCGGCGTTGAGTTCTATCTCCGTCCGCGCCACTCGGCTTACCTCGAAGCCCGCTATTATTACGGCCTCGGAAACATATTCCCCTCATCAAAGGCCGACACATTCGGAGCATCCCGCAACATGACCCTCGCCGTGACCCTCGGCTACAATTTCCGCCTCCGTTGATTCCATAATCATACACAGCAACTAACATCAAAACCTCCCGCTCTTTTCACGAACAAAGGGCGGGAGGTTGGTGTTTTTAATAAAAAAATATACGATTATGGAAAGTACCCAACGAATAAATTCAGTGTTCCGTCCGACAGAGGCCGTGGCCTATAACCCCGACCGCGTAATCTTCGACCAAACCATGAGAGCCGCATACGGCGGAGTAAACATACTCGCAATGAAAGCCGGACAAAACCTGGTGAAACACACCGCACCGGGAGCCGTGACCATATATATGCTCGAAGGCGAGGCGCGCTTCATAATCGAAGGCGAGCAACGCACTTTAAGGGCAGGAGATGCCGTGGTAATGGAAGCCGGCACACCGCATAGCGTAAATGCAGTGGCCGACTCCAAGATAATGCTCGTAAAAATTGATAACTGACGCCTTAACTACGGCAATTTACAATTTCGGTGATTTTTCACGTTAATGCCCGTGAATAATCCGCTAATCCGGGTTAATCTAAAATTAATGATTAATTTACGGTTATTAACGCAAAATAATTCACGTAATCCTTACAATCAACGAAATTAACGTTTACAACGCCGTAATTGTCGTTTGCAGGCACATTTAATTTTTTTATTTTTTCACGTCGAACGGGCTTGCAAGCGCGGCATCGACAGCATCGCGTATCGCCTCGCATTGCATCGGAGTAAGATGCCCGGGGCGATAATTTATTTCCGACGCGGGCTTGCCGAACAGAACGCCAAACCATGTGCACGATGCAATAAACCGGCCGGCATCGAGGCTTAGATGATAGCCGTCGCGCGTCAAGTCAGGGCCGAGTTCGGTGGCGCGCGCATTCTGTATTGCCGTGCCAACAGGGATTACACCCGACAGTTCCGGGTTGTCGGCAAGAGCCTTGCGCATAGCCCCGACAATGGCGCGGTACATCGTCATCTGGTCATTTCCATAACTCTTGAATCCGGAATGGTCGGATTCAGGCGAGTAGGCCCATGTCATGTGCCACAGAAACTTCGGATGCGGACCGGCCTGCTCGCGCACCTTGGCGATAAGTCCCGGAAGATTAACATATGTCGAGTCGATGCCCGAGAAATGGCTTGCCTGCTGAAATGTAATCACATCCCAAGGCTCATCGGCAAGAGCCTTCGACAGCGTGCAGTCGGCAATCGTGTCGGCACGTCCCGACAAATCAATCTTGCGATAACTGTAAGCCGGCGAATCTGCCACTATATTTTCATAATGCCGGTCGACAGAGCATCCCGGAATATAAAGATTGCCGATAATAATGTCACATCCGGCAGAAGCCGCCACATTGTGCATTTCCTGCTCGAGAGCATCGACAGAAAAACTGTTGCCCACTGCAAGCACACGCAGAGGCTCTTTCGCGCTTGCCGTCAATACCGAAACTGCGGCAAGCAGCACAAACAAAAATATTGATTTCTTCATGGATTATAAAGTAAAAAATGAACACAAAATTACAAAATTTTCATCTGTCATGAAATTCGCCGCAAACTTTTTTATACCTTTGCATACTTTTTGATTCTTTTTACTTTTTATCCTATGAAGAAAATTTTATCTGTTGCCTTATCTGCCATATCTGCCGTGTGCATCTACGGCGCCGACTCACAAGCGGGTTCGGGCGAGACCGGTTCCTACCGCCTTGTGTGGCAAGACCTTTTCGACGCCCCCTCTCTCGACACGCTTTCCTGGAATATCGAAGTGACTCCCCGCCCTGCAAATCAAGAACTGCAATATTACACCGACCGCCCCTGCAATGTGTCGGTGGGCGATGACGGACGTGGCAACGGCTGCCTTATCCTCACTGCCATACGCGAGGATTACGGCGGACGCCACTTCACATCGGGCCGCGTCAACACCCGTGAAAAAGTGAATTTCAAATACGGCAAGATTGAGGCCTCGGTGCGCATGCCCTCGACAGCCGACGGCCTGTGGCCGGCATTCTGGATGATGGGCGACGATATCGCCTCCGTGGGCTGGCCCCGATGCGGCGAGATCGACATTTTTGAGATGGGACACCACGAAGGCATCTCCACCGGCACCCAAGGCTCGTATATGAACGGCGCGGCACACTGGGGATATTATATCGACCGGCAATATCCCACCACCGCCACATTCAGCAACGCCCCCTACTCTGTCCACGACGGCGAATACCATCTCTTCACCTGCATATGGACCCCGGAGAAAGTATCGATGTACCTCGACCTCGACAAATATCCCGACGCGAAGCCTTATTACGAACTCGCCATCGACCATAACGGAACTCCCGACGACCGCTCTGCCGACCTCTATTTCCGCAAGCCTTTCCATGTCCTTTTCAACCTTGCCGTGGGCGGACACTTCCCCGGCATCACCGACCCCGAGAAAATCACGGCACTCAACTCCGGCAACGACAACCGCGCCAACTACTACATCAACTATGTAAAAATCTACCAGCGCGACGAAGACGAAGGCTCATTCCAATCCCCGAAATAAAAGTATAAAACTAAATAAACTGAAATATCTATAACTTTTTATTTTGTTGTTTACAACATACATGCAACATCCCGACACAGCAGAAAAAAGTTATAGAAACCGCAGCGCAT
>CANRZQ010000087.1 GCA_947644475.1 uncultured Muribaculaceae bacterium | reverse complement strand
GATAAAGTGGGGGGTGCGACCCCACCCCACACACCCCACACCCCCCAACCCGCCAACTCGCCTCGTCTGGGGGGCGGGTTTTTTTGAAAACGCCCCCGCGGGTGGGGGCGGGCCTGCGCCCCCCCCCACCCCACGGCTACTCTCGGAAATCGCTACGCGATTCTGTGATATACCCTTATTTGAGCCGTACGTCCCTACTGCTTGGGATTTTTGATATACCTATGGTCGGAATTTAAATAACTGGTTGTCAAAACGTTATTATTTTGCGGGGGTGAAGTCGACGATGTAGGTGCGGTTGTCGCGGAAGGTGTTGTAGGTGCTTTTTTGGCGGCCGTTCACCACGAAGCCGAAGCCGCGGTTGGGGGGCGACGAGAGGGAGTTGTTGCAGATGTGACGGAGGGTGATGCCGTCTTTCTCGGGCACCTCTACGGAGTTTTCGATGCGTATCTCGCGCACGAGCACGTCGTAGATGCCGAAGGCTGTGGCGAAGTGGTTGTCGACATGGTCGGCCACCTTATATGCCGCGTAGCCGGGGCGCGTGCCGTTCTCGCTCATATATGCCGCCTGGTCGGGGGCATCGTAGGGCGACTCGCACTGGAAGAAGTAGGTGCGTCCGTGCTCGCCGTTCCACAGGGTCTGGTATTGCTGGAAATGCTCGTTGAACAGGCCGTACATCGTTACATGGTCGCCGTTTACGACAAGGCCGTTGGGGGCGGTGTTCACGGCCCAGCCCACGGAGCCGCGCACGCCGTGGTCGGCGCGCCAGATCCAGAAGTGGTCGCCAATCACGTCGTTGGAGTTGATTACGACGGTGCGGTCGACATGCACGGGTGCGCTGCGGAATCCGCCGATGCGGAAGAACAGGTCGGAGAGCACCGTGGGGTCGGCGTCGTGGCGCACGTCGGTGGTGGAGTCGCCCACGCAGATTAGCGACGACGATGAATAGTGGGCGTCGAACATGAGCGAGGCCACCGACACGCCGTCGACATCGGCGATGCGGATTGCCGTGTCGGGATTTCCCTCGCCGGGAATAAGCGTGGCCAGGCCGAGGCCGAGCACGATTGTGCCGGGGCGGGTGATGTGCAAGGGCTCGTCGAGCACGTACATGCCGGGGGTGAAAAGCAGATGGCGGCCGGAGACAAGGGCGGAGTTCATCTCGTGTGCTTCCATGCCGGGTTTCACGATGAGGAAGTCGTCGATGAGGTCGTAGGCGGTGCCTTCGCCCATAGATGTGCGCGAGTAGGAGAGGCCTTTGCTGTCGCGGCGCAGGGCCGGGCGGAACACTTTATAGCGGCCGTCCTCATCGATGAAAAGGAATGGCTTTTCGCGGACTACGGGGGTGGTGGGGATGAATGTGACGTTGCCGCCGCGGTCCCAGTTGTCGGTGTATCCGGCCATGTCTACTTCGGGGCCGAGTTCCACGCCCTGGAAGCAGTAGTTGTATTTTTCCTCGCGGAAGATTCCGCGGCCTTTGTTGAGCACTGAGTTGCGGTAGTACCATTGCTGCTGGTGGTCGCTGCCGGCCGGGGCGGCGAAGTCGCAGTCGGCGGCATATCCTCCGCTCACCCAGCCGTTGCCCTGCTGGGTGCGCAAGGTGCGTTCGGAATATACGCGGCGCAGCGGCGCGGCTTGTGACACGGCCCATTCGAAAGTTTCGGGTTCGTCGTAGGATTCAGGGCCGATTACTGAGAAGTTTTCGGCACAACGCCAGAAGGTGCATGTGCCGTTGTCGTCGCGCAGCGGCGAGGGTGTGTGCACATTGGAGAGTCTCACCTCGTAGGGGGTACGCCCCAGTCCGGCAATCTGCATGTAGTAGGGCACGTTGAGGCGTCCGGCGGCAGTGTAGTCGCCTGGCTTGAACAGCACAGCGTAGCGGTGAGCGCTGAACTGGTCGTGGAGCATCGAGTCGTGGATGGCGTTGATCTCGCGGCTTATTGCCGCCGGGTCGTCGTCGGGTCCGTAGATTTTTACCTGCGGCCCGAGCAAGTGGGCGTACATAGGCGCGGCCATGCACATCATGGATAGTGTCAATAGAAAATTTTTCATATAATTTAGGATTAAATATCCACAAAGATACAATTTTTTCCAAAAATGACAATCCGTGTATGCTATTTCGATTCGAACGATATGGAGCAGGGGAGCAGGCCGGGGGCTGAGGCGGTGACTGTGCATGGGCCGGCCGAGGCGTTGTTCTGCGCTATTACGAGGGCTTTGCCGTAGAAGGCGCGGCGGGTTGCGGATTTGAACGGCTCGTGGGAGATGGGGCTTCCGTTGTCGACTCCGGCATTGAAGGCGGAGCCGTCGACGGCGAATGTAATCTCGTTGTCGGCCCACGGGCAGAGGTTGCCGTCAGCATCGACAATCTCGGCGGTGATGTAGCACAGGTCGGTGCCGTCGGCTGCTATTGCCGTGCGGTCGGGGGTGAGGCGTATGGTGTGCGGGGCTCCGGCAGTGCGGATTTCGCGGCGTGCCACCTCGCGGCCGTCTTTGCGGCTCACGGCAGTGACGGTGCCCGGCTCGAAGCGTGTGCGCCAAAGGGCATGGAGGCGTTCGGGCGTCTTTGCCGATATGCCTTGCGATTTGCCGTTGATGTAGAGTTCCACCTCGTCGGCATTGTTATAGTAGGCCCATATGTCGATTTCCTCGCCGTCGGTCCAGTTCCAGTGCGGAAAGATGTGGAGCACCGGTTTGTCGGGACACCATTCGCTTTGATAGAGGTAATATGCATCTTTGGGAAATCCGGCGAGGTCGACTATGCCGAAGAACGAACTGCGTGCGGGCCATCCGTAGGGCGTTGGCTCGCCGAGATAGTCGAAGCCGGTCCATACGAATTGGCCGGAGATGAAATCGTTGTCGCGGACATAGCGCAGCGAGCGTTCGTGGGTCGAGCCCCAGGGCACGTGGCAGTTGTCGTAAGACGAGCAGGAGAGCGACGGGTCGAAGAACGGCTGCTCGGGACGGGCCGGCCAGATGAATGTGGAGTCGGAGGGCATGCGGTAGTAGCCGCGGGTGGCCAGGGCCGACACGCTCTCGGTGATGTTGAATGGCATGCCGGGATAGAGCGCGGGCACGGTGTCGAACCATGTGTCGTGGTAGTTGTAGCCAATGATGTCGAGTGCGCCCGAGCGGAAGAGGTGGTTGTAGGGCGCGGGCTCGTTGCAGCCGGAGGTGATGGGGCGTGTGGTGTCGAGGGCGCGCACGCGGTCGGCAAGTTTGATGGCAAGAAGCGAGTTCACCGACAGTTCTTCGTTTGCCTCGATGGCCTGCTCCTCGGCGTGTCCGAAATTGAGTATCAGGTTAGCCTCGGCGAGGGAGAGGGTGTCGGCGTCGGCGTGGGTCCATTGCTCGAGCACTTCGTTGCCTATGCTCCACATCACTATCGAGGGGTGGTTGCGGTCGCGGATTACCATGTCGTCGAGGTCGCGCTCGTGCCATTGGTCGAAATAGCGGGCATAGTCGTGGGCGCTCTTGCGCTTGCGCCACATGTCGAAGGCCTCGTCCATTACGAGAAATCCCATTTGGTCGCAGAGGTCGAGAAGTTCGGGCGCGGGCGGATTGTGGGAGCAGCGTATGGCGTTGCAGCCCATGTCTTGCATTATCGACAGCTGGCGGCGTATGGCGGCCCGGTTTACCACTGCTCCGAGCGCTCCGGCGTCGTGGTGGAGGCATACTCCGTTGATTTTCAAGGGCCGGCCGTTGAGGAAGAAGCCTTTGTCGGCGTCGAAGCGGAATGAGCGGAAGCCGGTGGAGGAGGCATATGTGTCGAGGGTACTGCCGGTGGATGCGTCTTCGATGCGCGACACCACGCGGTAGAGATTCGGGCTGTCGACATCCCATAGTTCGGGCGAGGCCAATGTCACATTTTGCCTTATAGTGTCGCCGGCGTTTTTGCGAGCGATGAATTCCGATGCGGCGGCGGCCTCCGCAGTGCCGTCGGGGCCGATTACTGTGGTGACGAGGCGCAGGCTGCGGTCGGAAGCCGATGTGTTGGCCACGGCGGTGCGTATTGTCATAGTGTTGCCGTCGGTGGTGATGTAGGTGCCGTCTTTTGGTATATGGATTTCACCGACGGTGCGGAGCCACACGTTGCGGTAGATGCCGCAGCCCGAATACCAGCGCGAGTTGGGCTGGTCGGAATTGTCGACGCGCACGGCCACGGTGTTGTCGCCGTCGGTGAGCATGTCGGTTATGTCGATGCTGAAAGATGCGTAGCCATAGGGGCGTGTGCCCGCGAATGTGCCGTTGACGAAGACGGAGCCGTTCATGTATATGCCGTCGAAGTCGAGGAATGTGCGTTGGCCGGGGCGAGGGGCTTCTGCCCGGAATGTCTTGCGGTACCATCCGATGCCGCCGGGGAGTGCTCCTCCGCCGGTGCCCGAGGGATTGTCGGCCGAGAACTCGCCCTCGATGGCCCAGTCGTGGGGCAGGGTGAGCGCACGCCAGTCTGTGTCGTCGAAATCGCGCGATTGGGCTGCTTGGGCTGCGGCGGGGTCGCCGAGGCAGAATCGCCATCCGCTGTTGAAGTTTTCGCTCCGCGGGTCGGACGCCACGGCGGAAAGGGCGGCGGCCAACAGCAAAATAAAGGAAAAAAGCCTTGTCATCGTTCCATGTGTTTTAGATTTCGACAAAGATACGAAAAAGTAGGAACAGTAGGAACACAATCCTCCGGATTGTGATATTTTTTCACAAGCCGGAGGCTTATGTTCCTACCTGTGTTCCTGCCTAATAGTAGTAGCCGATGGCTTTGGTCTTGAATTGCGATTGCTCGGGCATGGGGCGGGCCGGGTCGAAATGGCGGTGGAGTATCGTGGCCATTTTCCAGATTATTTCCAGGCGGTGGGGGTGTCGGGTGGTGACTTCCCAGGCAATGCGCATCGTAAATCGTTCGCTGCGCGGGTCGAGCAGCACGGGCAAATGCCGCTTGTTGGTGCCGTGGTGGCGGTGCCGGTCGGATTCGAGTCCGTAGTCGGAGGCGAGCATGGCGGTGAGTTCGTCGTACATGGCGGCGAAGCGCGGTATGTCCTTTATGGTGAGATTTTCGGTGTCGTCGTAGGTCTCGTCGCCCTTTTTGGCTCCGATGGTGAAGTGGAAGCGCGACGGCGTCTCGGGTTCCATGCCGCCGTTGGCCGAGAGGATGAATATGACGTAGGGTCGGTCGGGAGCCTTGGCGGCGAGCCGCTCGATGTCGTCGATGAACTTGCGCATGGGAGCGTCGACATAGCCTTCGGTGTCGCGTACCATATAGTAACTTCTGGGCGCGAGTGGATGCGGCTCAAATTCCTTGCTCACATAGTTGAAGCCTCCGAACAGGGCCAGGTAATATGAGAACCAGCCAAGCCCGGCCTCTGCATAGCAGCTTGTGGCCACGATCGTGACGTTGGAGCCGCGGTCGATGCAGTTGCCATATTCGTTGTTCGACGGAAAATGCTCCACGACAAGGCGCGGCACTGCGTCGTAGCCGCGCGGATAGGTGGAAGCGGCGTTGCGCATGCGCAGGTCGGAGGCGGCGTTCACGGCGTCGACTATCTCCTGCTCGCTCAGCTGCTTCTCGGCCTGGATTGTGAGGAAGTCGACGCTCTCGGGCACATGCTGCATCAAGGTGTCGCGGCATTGCAGGCGGCGGAAGGAGGTGCGGATTTTTTCGATGTTCTCGTTGTCGGCGTCGGCCTTGCGCTCCTCGTCCATCACCTCCACAAAGGCCGAGCCTATGATACCGGCAGGCACGGCGAATATTGCTATGCCGAGGATGCCCACAATGGTGGCTATGAGTTTGCCGCCGAAGGTAATGGGGGCGTAGTCGGCAAAGCCGCCGGGGTCGCCGATATACTGGGCGAAGGCCCAGGCCACGGATGTGAAGCCGTCGGAGTAAATCTCAGGCTGGGCCGAGTGCTCGACGTGGTAGAGCATTATCGACAGCACGAAGGTGATGATTACCAGGAATTGCAGCGACACCGACATCTCGGCTTTTTTGCTGGCGAAGGCGCGGGCCAGGATGTGGGAGGCGCGCATGTAGCGGAACACGCGCATCAGCCGGAGCACGCGCAGGATGCGCAGCGCCGAGTAGGGTATCGGAAATATGAGCGCGAGGTAGAACGGATAGGTGGACACGATGTCGACCATGCCGTAGAAACTGAATACATAGCGGCGGCCTCCCACCCATATGCGGAGCGCGACCTCGACAGAGAACACGGCTATGATGATGCAGTCGGCGGCGAAAAGCACGCGCTGCCAGCGCATGGCAAAGTCGCCGAACGTCTCGACAAACGACATGAGCCCGCTAATGGCTATCAACGCCACGATGGCGCGGCGCACGGCCAGTTGCCAGCCTGTGTGGCACACCGAGTCGTCGAAAAGATGGCGTAATGTTTCTTTCGTCATTGTTTGTTGGTGTATTTTAAACGATAATGCCTGATTACCTGTGGCGGAGCCACAGTTGTGGGATTAATTAAATATAGTTTCGCAAGTTAGCCACGGCGAAGCCGTGATTCGTTGGTTAACCGGGTTTGGAGGCGGAAGGCCGACAAGCCCGGTAGTCCTGAGCGCGTAAAGGGCACTGTGAAACTGTGCCTCATGCCATATTTGGCATTATCGAACGCTACGCTGTCGCTCGCTCCAATACTGCATTGTAGGTTGCATCATCCGACCCCGCATGTCGGCTACGCCTCCATACGGGGTTAACCAAGGAGCCACGGCTTCGCCGTGCAATTACAGTATCACCTTGTGATTCAGATGTAAATACATGCGAAACATGAATAATTAAGTTGTAATGAACTCATAAATTGAAGAAGTGATGATGCGGGCGGGGAGGCCCGGCATCATCACTCGTATTTATGAATCAAAGGTTTGCAAATCAATGTTCGGCGTCGTACTCGGCGATAGCCTTCTTGGCCTCATCCTTGGACTTGTCGGAAAAGTGATAGATACCGTCGTTGTTTTTTTCCATGTCCTGACGGATTAATTTTGCCACTTTGCGGGCAAGTTCGGGCTTGTCGTTGATAAGGCACTGGTTTACGGTGACGAGGCAGAAATTGTTATATATTTTCAAGGCCTGGGCACCGTATTCATTGTCATTCTCCCATTTGTAGTCGCTGCCGCCCTCTTCAAATTTGTATCGGCTGAAAATGAGGTTGTTGTCGTTGAGAATTTTGATGAAGAGTTTTTCGGCTTCGGGGTCGTCGGTTTCGATGAGATAGTCAGCCTGGGCTTTGAGCACCTTCTCGACGCGCGGCCAGTAGAAGGAGTCAAGGTCTTGTGCTGCATCGCAGTTGTCCTTAATTACGACAAGGACGCTGTCGCATGTGCGGAAGTTGTTGGCGGCTATGGCCTCGTTGATGATTTCGTCGCGCGACTTTTTATCTTTTTTACCGCAGGACGAGCACATGTCGACAACGCCCATGAGCACGAAGAAGCCGACAACGTATATAATGATTTTTACAGTCTTGTTCATTTATGATGGTATTTTAATGAATAATCAATGTTCGGCCTCATAGTCGGCTATGAGGGCCTTGGCTTCTTCACGTTGGGCGTCGTTGGGCGTATACGTCCAGATGTAACTTGACACCCATGCAGAACTGGCGCCTTCTTTAAGTTCTTGATTCTCGGTGTAGTTGGGCTTCATCATCTTGTAGACCTTTTGTGCCAGTGAAAGTTTGTCCTTGATGAGGGCTTCTCTGATAATGGCCAAGAGACACGCATTGTAGGGGGTTACCTCCTCGATATACAATTGGGTGTGTATCTTTTTGTCGCCATCAAAGGAGCCTGTCTCCACTTGGTGGTTGCCGACATTGCCTGACACGTCATTGAGGCAAAGGAGGAAGATTTTTTCTGCCTCGGGGTCGTCGGTATCCATCAGGTAAGTGGCCTCGGCTTTAAGCACTTTCGTTGCCGGCATTATGTATTTTCTATCCAGTGAGGTGCCGCCGTAGCGGTTGGCTTCGTCGAAACATTGGACAAGATATTCATTAGCGGCAGCGAAATCGTTGTCGGCGAGTAGCTGGTTGAGGTCTTTTTTATCGTCGTTGCCTCCGCAAGCGGAGCCAAGGAGCGCGAGGGCGGATGCAATCACCGCGAGCGAGAATGATTTAAGCGAAATCTTCATGTTTAAAGGCTGTATACTTTTACATTCCGGTGATTACGAGGTGGACGTCGGCAAGGCCTTGCGAGCGGTTGCTTACTTTCACGCCGAGGTCCTTGCGCATGGCCTTGGCAAATTCGCGGCCCCACTGGTAGGCGGAGAATTGTGTGCCGTCGTCGTTGAGGGTCTTGATGCGCACGTTGGTGTAGGCGAGTTCGTTCTTGGTGTTGGATTTGAGTTTGTATGCGCCTTTCACGGTGTGGGTGTCCATGTAGTCGTCGGCCCAGTCGGCGTAGGTCTCGCCTTCGATGCTTTCGTCCTGGAGGTTGACGTTCGCGCCGTTTTCAACGGTGATGCGCACGGAGATTTCGCGGCCTTTGGTGAGGATGCCGGAGAAGTAGGCGGTGAGGCCTTTGGAGATTTCGGGCATCTGCTCGTTGAGTGTCTTTGCGAAGCCTTCGCCCTCGGTGTCGGCGGCAGTTGTCGACGATACTACCTTGTTGGTGTAGGGGTCGATGAACGAGAGGGTGTATTCGGTGTTTTTGGCGAGCGATTTCTTGTCGATGGCCTGCTTGTAGTCGAGTTCGATGATGATGTCGGGAGCGGCGGTGGCAAGAAGGAGGGTCTTGGCGTCCTTGGCCAGGCCGTCGGCCTCGTCGGTGGCTTCGCGTGTTGCGAGCTGTTTGAGGGTCTGCTCAAGGTCGTTGAGGGGGTAGCCGAGTTGTGCGAACTCGTTCTGGATGGCCGACATCATGGATTTGTTGCCGGTGTTGTTGAGCAGGTAGGCCTGATAGTCGCGCTCGACGCCGTTGGGAGTGTTTTTGAGTGCGTTGTACTTTTTGAGCATGTTGTCGGAGGGGAGCACCATGATTTCAGGCAGGGCCTGGTCAACGGCGTTGACATTCTCTTCCATGTAGGCTTCGGAATTGTCTTCGGCGGCGGCAGTGAGCGAGTTGCCCGAAGCCGATTTGCCTCCGCCTCCGCAGGCGGTGAGCGCGATGGCCGACGCGGCCACGGCAAGGTTTAGATAGAACTTTTTCATTGCAATGATATATTAGTTAACGTTAAATTTCGGTTGGTTAAATGTGGTTTGGCGTACCGGGGATGTGGGAACACAAGCCTCCGGCTTGTGAGAAATCTATCACAATCCGGAGGATTGTGTTCCTACATACAGAATTAATCTTCGTCGTCTTTGGTGGGGAATTTGTCGCTGAGGCCGTAGCAAAGTTTGTACCAGAGCATCTTGAAGGGCGAACTTTGGGCGTCTTCGTAGGCGATGCGGCGGCGCATCTCGCGCGACGACATTTTTTTGGCGTTCTTGGCGGCGAGTTCCATTTTCTTCATCTCGAATTCGCGGTCGGCAGTGGCTTTGCGTTCGGCAGCGGCCATTTCATTGGCGGCGGTTGTCTGGATGCGTTGGTCGTATTCGCCATAAAGTTTCTGTGCCTCGGCATATTCGGGCGTTCCGGCGGGAATCATGGCCAGGAGTGCGCCGGCCACGGGATTGAAGTGGCCGTTGCTGCCTGCAATCACTGATTTGAGGGCGGCGAGGTTTTGCGACGACTGTTTCGCAAACATTTTTTCGCCGAGGCCGGGGAGTTTTTCCTCAGCGTAGGCAAAGAGTTCAGTGGCCTGCGAGGGCACGGAGTAGAGCAGGCCGTAGGCCTCGTCGTAGTTGCCTTGTGCTATTGCAGTTTCGGCCTGGGCCTTGATTTCGGCGGCGTGTGTATTATAGTAGTCGATTATCTTGGCGGTGGAGTTGGCGAGCATCTGCTGTATTTCCTTGCTGTCTTTGAGTTCGGCCACGGCATTG